>JBKJXJ010000163.1:0-7756 GCA_046716125.1 Candidatus Eiseniibacteriota bacterium | reverse complement strand
GCTCAAGTCCTACCGCTATAGCTTCCGAGTCGGCCCGTCCGGGCAAGCGCAGGCCCAGGACGAGTTGCCGGGGCTCATCAGTGCGAGTGGGGCGCAGGTGGCGATGCAGATGAAGACGGCGTCGACGCAGCGCGACACCTTCGACCGTGTGCTGGGTTCGGACGTGGGCTATACCGCCGAGATGTGGGTCGACCTCACCAAGATCGGTTATCCGGCGGGGCTTGGCGACCGGCGGCTCTTCATCGGAATCAACCACCTGGACGGGGACTCGTTCACCACCTGGGCCGACAGCTACGCCGACCGGGTGTGGTGGCAGCGCGAGCACGCGGGCGGGACGGGTGCGGACGGCGGCAGCAAGGACGGTCCGGCCTGGGGTTATATGGACCCCGCCATCCAGGTCGTGGGTGTGGAGCCTCCCGGTCCGCGGGATGCCAGCGGCAACACGCTGCTCGGCAACGGTCCCAATCCGTTCGTGAGCATGACCTCGGTGTACTTCACCCTCGCGCGCCCGGGCGACGTCCGGCTCGAGGTGTTCGATCTGCTCGGGCGGCATGTGGCGTCGCGGGACTACGGCCGCCAGCCGGCCGGGAGCTCGCATGTGATCTTCAAGGCCGAGGGATTGAAGAGCGGCCTCTATGGCTACCGTCTCCGCGTCCTCGAAGACGGGGGTGGACCCGCGACCATGATGGCGGGGAGAATGCTCATCACGCGGTGAGGTCGGTGGCGGGAGGCGGGCCACGCGGGCCCGGATCCCAACACCACGCGCTGCCCGGGGGCCAGAGTCCGGCATGACGGCACGGGTTGGCTGGGTGAGGTGGGCGAGCGTCGCCGCCACGGCGACGCTCGCACTATCTCTGGGAATCACGGCGGCTCGAGCGGGCACGACCGGAAAGCTGTCCGGGGTCGTGCGCGACGGTAAGAAGCAGCCCCTGGCCGGGGCCAATGTGGCGCTGCCCGAGGCACGTCTGGGCGCCGTCACGGACAACGACGGTCGCTTTGCGATCTTCAACGTGCCGGCCGGGACGTACACATTGCGGGTCGGACTCATCGGCTACGCGACCACGGCGCTCACCGGGGTGTCCGTCCCGGCCGACCGCACGACCACGATGGACGTGGCGCTCGAGGAGAGCGCTGTCCTCATGAAGGAAGTCATCGTCAGCGCCCGGCGCCCGGTGGTCGAGCTGGGCCTCACCAGCAACGTCGCCACCGTGACGCGCGCCGAGATCGCCTCGCTTCCCGTGCAGCAGCTCGACGACATCGTCAACCTCCAGGCCGGTGTCGTGGACGGGCACATCCGGGGGGGCCGCAAGGGCGAGGTGCAGTACCAGGTGGACGGGCTCACCGTGAACAATCCGTTCGACAACGCCGCATCCGTCCGCCTCGACCGCTCCGTGCTCGAGGAGGTCCAGGTCATCAGCGGCACCTTCGATGCCGAATACGGCCATGCCATGAGCGGCGTGGTGAACGCGGTGCTCCGCCGCGGCAGCGAGCGGTTCGAGTGGTCGGGCGAGGTGTTCAGCGGCGACTTCATCTATCCCGGCAGCTCCCGGCCGGTGAAGGACTCGTTCAAGCCCGGCACGCTCCAGAACTATCAGCTCACGGGCAGCGGTCCGACCGGACTCGCACGGACGTTGTTCCTGGTCAGCGGCCGATACGGCGTGAAAAACGGCTACCTGGAGGGACAGCGGCGCCTGCTGGACATCGATCGGTCTGATCCCGATACGGTCATCTACAGTGTGGCCCGGCTCGAGCGGGAGCCGGTGGGTTTCACCCGGGAGTGGCTCGGCATCGCCAAGCTCGTGAACCGGTCCATCCCCAACGTCGAGGTGAGCTACCAGGCGATCCTGAACAAGATCGAGTCCCGGAACGAATCCTGGGATTTCCGCCTCAACGTGGACGGCCTCTCGAAGCAGCGCACCCGGTCCGCGGTCCACGGCTTCGAGTGGACGCAGACGCTCAGCCCGACCTCGTTCTATCGCCTGAACGTGCGCCAGAACTACTTCGATTACAAGGACCTGGTCTATGACTCCGTCAACGATCCGCGGTACGACCGGATCGGGCCGCCTTACAGAGTGGAAGGCTTCGAGTACGACGCCGTCCTGGGCGGCGTGTCCGAAACGCGCTTCGTCCAGAACACGAACGCGGTGGTCTTCGCCGGCTCGCTGAACCACGTGTACAAGCGCGACCATCAGATCAAGACGGGCTTCGAGTGGCAGCCGGCCTGGGTGCGCTTCGGTGTCCCCGGGCACCTGGTCTGGACGGGCACCCAGTACATCCGCCACGTGAACGAGCCGGCCGAAGGCTTCCCGCCGCCGCGCGAGTACGCGCCTGTGTTCGGGTCCGTCTACGTCCAGGACGACATCGAGTGGAACGATCTGCGTTTCCGCGCCGGGCTCCGCTACGAGTACTTCAACCCGCGCACCACGGTGCCGGGGGACCTCTCGAATCCGGCCAACGCAATCGCGGGCGCCGACTACGTGCCGCCCCGGTCCGCGACCCGGAAGCTCACGATCTCGCCCCGGCTCGGCGTGTCCTACCCGGTCTCGCCCAAGACCTCGCTATTCTTCGCCTACGGCCACTTCTACCAGATGCCGCAGATCGGGCAGATGTACGCCAACGCCGACTACTCGGTGCTCGGGACGCTCCAGGCCAGCTCCGAGAAGGACTTTGGCGTCCTCGGGAACCCCGATGTGAAGCCGGAGAAGTCGATCCAGTACCAGTTCGGCTACAAGCAGGAGCTGCGGGAATGGCTCGGTCTCGACCTCACGCTGTTCTACAAGGACATCCGTGACCTGCTTGGCACGGAGATCCTCACGACCTACAACAACGCCACGTACAAGCGGCTGACCAACGTGGACTTCGGGAACGTCATCGGGCTCACGGTCGCGCTCGACCAGCGCGCGCTCGGGCTCGTGAGCACGTCTCTCGACTACACCTGGCAGGTCGCCGGCGGCAACTCGAGCGACCCGTACGAGACGGCCGCCCGCGTGGACGCCAAGGAGGATCCGCGTCCCCGCCAGGTGCCGCTCAACTGGGATCAGCGCCACACGGCCAACCTCACGGTGACGCTGTCGCGGCCGGGCTCGTACAACGCGAGCGGCGTGTTCCGGGTGGCGAGCGGCCAGCCCTACACGCCGGTGACAGAAACCGGTTTCGGCGGCTCGCTCGAGTCGAACTCGGGGCGTAAGCCGCTGTCGTTCCTCACCGACCTCCGCGGGGAGAAGCAGCTCAGGACCTTCGGGGTCGGGTGGAGCCTCTTCGCGACGGTCTACAATCTGTTCGACACGCGGTTCTTCAATGGGACGGTGTTCGCAAACTCCGGCAGCCCGTTCTACTCGCGCACCGACACGGTCGGGGACCGCAGGGATCTCGCGAACCCGACCCGCTACTACCCGCCGCGCCGGATCGAGCTCGGGGTCCGCTGGGAAGGCCACTCATGAAGCGCCTCCACCGCGCGGTCGCCACCATGAGTCTCGCGCTCGCTCTCGCCGGGACCTCCGTTCCGGCCTCCGCCGCCGTGCCGGTCCCGGTCCCGCCGGATCAGCGTGGGCGGCTGGACGCCGAGCGCTCCGGTCTTCACTCCGCGGCGAACATCCGCACCATCTTCTGGAACTTCGGCATGGTCGGTGACTACCCGCCTGATCCCGGGAACGTGGACCTGAGCACCTTCCACTCGGTCGAGGTCCCGCGTGGCACCGGGATGAACTACTCCGACGGGATCACGCCGTTCGTCCTGACGCCGATCCGCACGCGGGACGGGCAGGACGTCTTCCTCATGGAGACGGGATTCCGCGAACGGCAGCAGCTGAGCCCGCAGTTCAACCGCGTCATGCGGTTCGAGCCGCGCCCGGGCTATTTCGAGCCCGACCCCAATATCAATGTGGCCCGCTCGCCCGCGGTCAGCACCGATTCCCTCACCTGGCCGCGGACCTGGCCCGACCGCCTCGACGATCCCGACGATCCCGGGTGGGGGCGGAGCTGGAACGGCTACTTCGGCAAGCGCGCCGCGGCCGACCAGGAGAGTTTCTCCGTCCTGGACGACAACTTCTACGACGCCTGGCAGTACTTCCCGGACTCGCGCGACACGACCCGGCGCGGTCTCGGGCTGCGCGTCGAGGTGCGCGGGTTCCAGTGGGCCAATCCCCAGGCGGGAAACGTCATCTTCTGGCACTACGACATCGTCAACGAGAGCACCACCGACTACAACGACATCGTCTTCGGCCTCTACATGGACTCTGGCGTCGGCGGCTCCGCGCTCTCGTGCGACGGCATCTTCGAGTCCGACGACGACAACGCGTTTTTCGACAAATCCGCGCAACTGAACCTGGTCTACACGTGGGATCGATTCGGCCACGGCAAAGACCGCAGCGGGAACTGCAGCCGCACGGGGTACCTCGGGTACGCGTATCTGGAGACCCCCGGAAACGCGTCCGACGGCGTGGACAACGACGAGGACGGCTTCGTCGACGAGCGGAGGGAAGGCGGCGCGGGCGTCCTGATCCAGGGACAGGACGCGATCCGCGCCTACGTGATCGCCCACTACGATACGGCACGGTTCACGGCCGCCTACGGCCCGCTCGAGGACCGCGCCCCCTTTCGCGTCGGCAGCTGGTGGACCGGGGACGAGGACATGGACTGGCTCCAGGAGTTCCATGATGTGGGCGGCGACGGCGTGGCCGGCACGGGCGACACGGGCGAGAACGACGGCATGCCGACCGAGGGAGAGCCCAACTTCGACCGCACCGACCTCCACGAATCCGACCAGATCGGACTCACCGGGTTCAAGATGAACCGGATCAAGGCCGGCTCGGGCAACCCGGATCCCACGACCGACGGCATCCTCTTCTACACCGACGCGAACAGCTGGCCGGAGCGTCTCTACAACAAGTTCACCGATCCCTTCGAGCCCGCGCGCTACGACTCGGCGCTGGCCTCGAACTACAACATCGGATTCCTCTTCGCCTCCGGCCCGTTTCCGCTGCGGGCGGGGCAGCGCGAGCGGTTCAGCCTCGCCCTCGCCTACGGCGCCGATCTCTCGGAGCTGCGCACGACGGTGGGGACGGTCCAGCAGATCTACGACGGGAACTACCAGTTCGCGGTGCCGCCGCCCCGGCCGACGCTGACGGCCGAAGCCGGCGACGGCTTCGTTCGGCTGTCGTGGGACGACGTGGCCGAGCGCGGCGTGGACCCGGTATCCGGTGCGTTCGACTTCGAGGGCTACAAGATCTACCGCTCGACCGATCCCGATTTCAACGATCCGGCGAAGATCACGACCGGCCGGGGCGGCGACATCGGGCTGCGCGAGCCGATCGCCCAGTTCGACCTGGTGGACGGCCGCCGCGGATACTCGCAGCGAGCGGTCGAAGGGGTGCAATACTGGCTCGGGGACGACACCGGGATCACCCACACCTGGACCGACGAGACGGTCACGAACGGGCAGGAGTACTACTACGCCATCGTCGCTTACGACTACGGGGTCGAGTCGCCCACGGTCTCGAAGCAGGTCTTCCCGTCGCAGAACGCGATCACGGTGATCCGGACGACGCGCGGCGGGACCATCCTGCCCAGCAACGTCGTCAACGTGCGACCCAACCCGCGCGCGCTGGGATTCCGCGGCGCGACGGTGGAGGGGGATACCGCGGCCCACGTGCTGGGCCGGGGCAGTGGCCAGGTGACGGTCGAGGTCGTCAACTCGAACCTGGTGCCTGAGAACCATCTGTTCAAGGTCGCCTTCTTCGCCGCCAGCCCCGAGAGTGTGCACGCCACGCGTTACGAGCTCTCCGACAGCACCAGCGGCGCCGTGTGCTTCGCCAACGGCCGGGACTTCGACTCCACCGGCACGGGCTCGATAGGCTGCGGCCTCCTGCCGCGGGTCACCAGCATCCCTGAGGTGAGGATCAACACGGCACTCACGGGCTTCGCGGCTGGCAGTCAGACCAACGTCCGCCTCACTCCATCGTACTCGCCGGTGCAGCCGGCCAACCGGCGACGCACCGGGTACCCCGAGGACATCTCGATCGTGTTCGATGATGTGGTCGTGGATACGAGCACCGCCTCGGGCACCTTCTTCCCGGCACGCCCGGCCAGATTCCGTGTGTTCGCCCACGCCGACACCGGCGACATCCAGTTGGACTTCGTGTTCCGCGACGGCAACGGGGATAGCACCCTGAGCGCCGCCGGCGAGCGGATCGACATCCTGTGCCCGATCCCCGGCCTGCCGGTGGGCGCGCTCGTCACCTGGATCGTCCAGTACAGCCCCACCACCCCGATCCCGATCGTGAAGGCGCGGCTGGGCGACGTCTACCACCTGCGGCTCGACCGGCCGCTCGGCGAGGGCGACGTCTTCACGTTCACCACGCGCGGGGCGCGGGTGGATCAGGGCGCCGCCCGCGCCGCGTTCGAGACCGTGCCCTACGTGGTCCCGAATCCCTACGTCGAGGCGGCGAGCTTCGAGCCCGCCCCCTTCAACGTCACCGGTCGCGGCGAGCGCCGCATGGAGTTCCGCGGGCTCCCCAGCACGTGCACGGTCCGCATCTACACCGTGCGCGGGGATCTGGTGGAGACGCTGCGACACGAGGGGTCGCTGGAAGGATTCGTGGCCTGGAACCTGCGCACCAAGGACAATCTCGAGGTGGCGCCGGGTCTCTATGTATTCCATGTCGAGGCGCCCGGGATGGGCACCCACGTGGGCAAGTTCGCCATCGTCAAATGAACGCGCGCGCGGTCGGAAGGGCCGCGATGGTCCGAAGTTCGGCGGCCGGCATGATGGCGGCGCTGGGGGCGCTGTTGGCACTCGCCTCACCCGCGGCGGCCCAGACGAAGACCGGGACGACGCTCGGGCAGTTCCTGCTCATCGAGCCCAGCGCGCGTTTCACCGCGATCGGCAACGCCGGCGTGGCGGCGGGCGAGGGACTCGACGGCGTCTACTACAACCCGGCGGCCGCGGGCCGGATCTCGCGGCTCGAGTTCCAGCTCACCCATATCGACTGGTTCGCGGGCGTCCGCTACGATTACGTGGCGGCTGCGATCCCGCTCAAGAGCTGGGGCACTGGGTTCGCCACGGTCTCGTCGCTCAACTCGGGCGAGATCGATGTGCGCACGGTCAGCCAGCCGCTCGGGACCGGCGAGCGCTACTCGGTCTCGAACGTCGCCCTCGGGCTCGGGTTCGCCCGGTCCATCAGCGAGCGGTTCGGCGCCGGCGTCCAGGTGAAGTACTTCCAGGAGACCGTCTGGCACAGCTCCGCCGGCACCGTCACCTTCGACGTCGGCACGGTCTACCGGATCCGTCCCGACGGCCTCCACATCGGCTCCAGCATCTCCAACTTCGGGACCAGCGCGCGGTTCTCGGGGCGCGATCTGCGGATCACCTATGACGGCGATCCATCCCGAGCCGGTGACAACGGGGCGCTGCCCGGGGAGCGCTTCGTGCAGGCTTATCCGGTCCCGGTCCTGTTCCGGGTCGGTGTGGGTCTGCCCTGGCGTCCCGCCCCCGACTGGCGCGTGTGGGCCTCGCTCGAAGCCAATCACCCCAACTCCAATCCCGAGAGCGTGAGCGGTGGCGTCGAGGCGACCTTCCGCGATCTGGTCGCGATCCGCGCCGGGTACCAGGGCCTGTTCAAGCAGGATTCTGAGGAGGGTCTGGCGCTCGGAACCGGCATCAAAGGGAAGCTGGAGGCCTTCGATTATAGAATTGACTACGCGTGGGCCAACCACGGACGCCTCGGAAACGTGCACCGATTCACGCTCGCCATGCTGC
>JBKJXJ010000162.1:0-6054 GCA_046716125.1 Candidatus Eiseniibacteriota bacterium | reverse complement strand
GAGGTCAGGAAGTAGGCGCGCGACGCGGGGGACGGTGCGTCCTTAGGATGAGCTAACGGATCCGCACGACGCGACGGGTCTGGTGCGCGTCGCCCCAGCGGGCCTTGATGAAGTAGAGGCCGGGGGGGCACCCTTGCGCCGCGCATGCCGGTGCCGTCCCATGTGAACTCGTGCCGCCCGGCATCACGCGCGCCCGTTGCCGTACACCGAGCGTGCGGCCATGACGGCCGTGTTGCCGTGGGCCTGGCCGTTGCGCCACACGCTGTCGCGCACGGTCGGGCGAATCCATGCCGCCGCCGTCGCGGACGTAGCTGAAGATGGCGGTGGATTCGGCGGCCGTGAAGACGGTGTTCGGCTCGTCCACGATGAACACGTCGAACAGCGAGAGGTCGTAGGGATTGCCTGCGTTCCCGTACGTGATGCCGTAGGCTGCCGTGAGCGTCGCCTGCGTCACGGCGCTCTGGGCGGGGAGTGGAAGGGGCTGATCGGTGTCAATCTGCCAGTCGGCGTTCCCGGCCGTTTCGGCGTGGGTCATGTCGAAGAGCGCACGCTTGGGTCCCGCGGCCGCCGGGTGGGCGCCGGGGACGACGAGGACGGCCAGGACGGCCAGGGCGGCAAGGTGCGGGAGCGAGGGACGCATGGCGGACCACAATGGTCGCTTGGAACCCGGGGCCGCACAAGCGGCCCCAGGGTGGCGGCGATGATCCCGTGGCAGGAGATCGGCCGCGCGATCGTGCCCGGAACGACAGCGCCCCTGGTCCTGTCACAACACCAGGACGAGTTCGTGATCAGGATCGGCACCCATCCGTTGATGAGCAGCCGGTCGCATGGCACCGAGGAGATGCTGGCCGAGCGCGCGTGCGCCCGGATCTCACACCGCGTCGCGGCGCGCGTCCTGGTCGGTGGGCTCGGCATGGGATTCACGCTGGCCGCCGCGCTGCGCTGCCTCGGGCCCGACGCGCGTGTGGCGGTCGCCGAACTGGTCCCGGCATTGATCGAATGGAATCGCGGTCCGCTGGCGCCACTCGCCGGTCGCCCGCTCGACGACCCGCGCACAGAGGTGCACGAGGCCGACGTGGCCGACATGATCCGCGGCCGGCGAGGCGCCCTGGACGCCATCCTGCTCGACGTGGACAACGGACCGAACGGATTGACCCGCGATTCCAACGACTGGCTCTATTCCCACGCGGGTCTTCGCGCCGCGCACGAGGCGATGCGGGAGCGTGGGGTCCTGGGCGTCTGGTCGGTCGCGCCGGACCCGGCCTTCACCGGGCGGCTCGGCGAGGCCGGGTTTGCGGCGGAGGAGCACGTCGCCCGCGCCCGCCGGACGAAGGGCGGGCGAAACACGCTCTGGGTCGCAACCCGGCGCCAGCGTCACGCGCCGCTCGTTTGAGAGGGAGGCGGGCGGCGCATCGTGAAGGCCGCGGGTTGACGCTCATCGTGGAGCGCGGCACTCTGGCGGCCCGTTACGATTCGACACGCCCGTCTTGAGGAGGTCGCCGATGCGATGCGTGTGGTGCCGCGTGGCGTTGCTCACGCTCTTTTCCCTCTGCCTCGCGTCCCTCGATCCCGTCCGCGCGGCCGCGCCGGCGCGAAGCGCCTCGCGCGCGTCGGTCGGCGCGGGCGCCCCAGGCGACAGCTTCGCCGCCCGCGTGAAGGGCGCCACGCGCCGCGATGGATTGCTCGTCACCTGGCTCGATCGCAAGTCGGGGAAGCTCTTCGTCGAGCTGCCGAAGCCGTCGGGCCCGCGTGGCCTCTGCGGCTCGTACCTCTACGTGGAGGGCATCCGCACCGGGCTCGGCTCGAATCCGGTCGGCCTCGATCGCGGGCAGATCGGGGACGGCCGGGTGGTCGAGTTCCGGAGGGTCGGCGGCCGTGTGCTGATCGAGCAGCCGAATCTCAGGTATCGCGCGCGCTACACCGACGAGGCCGAAGTACGCGCGGTGCGCGAGTCGTTCGCGACGTCGGTGCTCTGGGCGGGGGAGATCGTCTCGGAGGCGGCCGACGGCCGGCTGCTCGTGGACCTGACGTCGTTCCTCGTGCGCGATGCGCACCGCACGGTCGCCGCGCTCAAGGCGGCGGGCCAGGGCGCGTTCAGCCTCGACCGGGACCGGAGCACCCTCGAGCCCGACCAGTGCAGGAGCTTTCCCGATAACGTCGAGTTCGAGGCGCTGCTCACGTTCACGGGCGATGAGCCCGGACGCGAGGTGGAGTCCACGGCGCCGACGCCGCAGGCCATCACGCTGAGCCAGCACCATTCCCTCGTGCGCCTCCCGGACGAAGGCTACCGGCCGCGGGTGTGGGATCCGCGGTGCGGCTCCTTCGAGGTGCTGTTCGCCGACTACGCCCAGCCGATCGCCGCCGAGATCGACATCCGCTGGATCGTGCGGCACCGACTGGAGAAGATGGACCCGACGGCCGCGCGTTCGCGGGTGAAGGAGCCCATCATCTATTACGTCGATCCGGGCGTCCCCGAGCCGATCCGCGGCGCGCTGATGGATGGGGCGTCCTGGTGGGCGCAGGCATTCGAGGCCGCCGGTTTCGTCGACGCCTTCCAGGTCAGGCTCCTGCCGCCCGACGCCGACCCGCTGGACGTGCGCTACAACGTCATCGAGTGGGTGCACCGCGCGACCCGCGGCTGGTCCTACGGCGGCGGTGTCATCGATCCGCGCACCGGCGAGATGATCAAGGGGCACGTCAACCTGGGCTCGCTCCGGGTGCGCCAGGACCGGATGATCTTCGAGGCGATGGCCGGCGCCGAGCAAAGCGGGAGCGGGGCGCCCGACGACCCGGTCCAGCTGAGCCTCGCGCGCATCCGCCAGCTCTCGGCCCACGAGGTGGGCCACACGCTCGGGTTCAATCACAACTTCGCCGCCAGCACCTACGGCGGTCGCGCCTCGGTGATGGACTATCCCGCGCCGCTCGTGAAGATACGCGCCGACAGCACGCTCGACTTCTCCGACGCCTACGCCGTGGGCGCCGGCGCCTGGGACATCCAGATGGTGCGCTATGCCTACACCGAGTTCGCCGCCGGCACCGACGAGCGGGCCGGCCTCGCCGCGATCCTCGCCGAGAACCGTTCGAAGGGTCTCCTCTATCTCCCGGACCAGGACACGCGCCCCGCCGGTGCGGCGCACCCGCTCGCGGCGATGTGGGACAACGGCCCGGACCCGATCGCGCAGCTGCGCCACGAACTCGACGTGCGCCGGATCGCGCTGCGCCGGTTCGGCGAGCGGAACATCCCGCTCGGGACGCCGCTCGGCTCGCTCACCGCGGTGCTGGCGCCGCTCTACTTCCAGCATCGCTACCCGCTCGAGGCGGCGGCCAAGTCGCTCGGTGGGCTCGAGTACAGCTACGCGGTTCGTGGGGACGGCGCGTCGCCCGCGCGGCCGGTGCCGGCCATCCGTCAGCGCGAAGCGCTCGCCGCGGTGCTCGCGACGCTCGACCCGGCGCAGCTCGACCTGCCGGACCGGCTCATCGGTATGCTGCCACCGCCGAGCGTGAGCTACCCGCCGCACCGCGAGTTCTTCGGCAGCCGCACGGCGCCGGCGTTCGACGCGCTGGGCGCCGCCGCGACCGCCGCCGATCTCGCGCTGGCGACGCTGCTGCCGTCCGAGCGGCTGGCGCGCCTCGCCGACTTCCACCGCCGCGATTCGGGCATGCCGGGGGTGGACGAAGTGCTGGACAAGATCCGGCGACAGGTCTTCGGCTCACCGGCGCCAACCGAGCGCCGGCTGCAGGAGGTGCGACGCACGGTGCAGCAGGCCACGGTGCGTCGCCTGCTGATGGCGCAGGCGAACCCGAGGAATGCACCCTCCGTGCGGGCGAGCCTCGAGGATGCGCTTCGCGGCCTCGCCGCCGAACTGGGTCAGAAGAGCCGCGCGGGCGATCGCGCGGATCGGGCCAGCGCCGCCATGCTGGCCGCCGAGATCGATCGCGTCATGGGGCGCGCGGCCGCAGCGGCGCCCGCTCCGTCCGCCGCGCCGGGTGCCCCACTCGATCCGCCGCCCGGGCCGCCGATCGGCATGTGGAGCCTGGAGGAGGACTGCGGCTGGCGGTGAGGCCCTATTCCTCGCCGCCCGCCGCCAGCGCCTCGAGCTCCGTCCAGCGCTCGAAGGCTTCGTGGATCTTCCCCTCGACCGCGGCAAGCTGCTGCTTGATCCGCGCGATCTCGTCGGCGGGGGTGGAGTAGAAGTTCGGCGCCGCCATCACTTCGAACAGCCGCAGCTTCTCGGCCTCGAGCTCCTCGATCGCTCCCGGCAGGTCACTCAGCTCGCGCTTCTCCTTGAACCCGACCTTTCGCGGTCGCGCGACAGCCCGGTCCGGTTTTCCCGCTGCGGCCCTGGTCACGGGCAGGGTCCCGGCCGCCTGAGTCTGCCGGACCCAGTCCGCGTAGCCACCGACGTACTCGCGCCACCGACCGTCGCCCTCGAACGCGAGGGTCGAGGTGACGACATTGTCGAGGAACGCGCGGTCGTGCGAGACCACGAGCAGGGTGCCCTGGAACTCGAGCAGGAGGTCTTCCAGCAGCTCGAGCGTCTCGAGGTCGAGATCGTTCGTCGGCTCGTCCAGGACGAGCAGATTGCAGGGGCGCGACAGGATCCTGGCGAGCATGAGGCGCTTGCGCTCGCCGCCCGAGAGTCTCGTGATCGGCCCCTGGATCTGCTCGCTTGTGAACAGGAAATCGCGCAGGTAGCTCACGACGTGACGCTCGGCGCCGCCGACCGGGACCGTCTCCCGACCCTCTCCGATGTTCTCGACCACCGTCTTCGACTCGTCGAGCACGTCGTGGAGCTGTTCGAAGTGAGCGACCTCGAGCCGCGTGCCCGCCGTGACCGTGCCCGTCCCAGGCGGAAGCTCTCCCAGAAGCAGCCGGATGAGCGTCGTCTTACCGCAGCCGTTGGGACCGAGGATGCCGATCCGATCGCCGCGCAGGATCGTGGTCGTCAGGTCGCGCACCACCGGCGCTCCGCCGTACGAAAACCCTGCGTCCCGGCACTTCAGCACCATCCGACCGGATCGCTCCGCCTCCTGCAGGATGGCTTTTACGCGCCCGACCTCCTCGCGGCGGGCGCCGCGCTCGCGCCGCAGCGCCTCGAGCGCCCGGACCCGGCCCTCGTTCCGCGTGCGCCGCGCCTTGATGCCGCGCCTCACCCAGGCCTCTTCCTGCGCCAGCTTCCTGTCGAAGAGCGCCGCCTGGTCGGCCTCGATCCGCAACTCCTCGTCCCGCTGCTCGCGATAGGCGTCGAAGCGGGAGGGATAGCTGCGGATGACGCCACGGTCGAGATCCAGGATCCGCGTCGCGAGGTTGCGCAGGAAGCTGCGGTCGTGAGTGACGAACACCAGCGCCCCGCGCCGGCGTCGCAGTGAGGCCTCGAGGTGGTCGATCGCTGCGATGTCGAGGTGGTTGGTGGGCTCGTCCAGAATCAACAGTTCCGGATCGCGCACCAGCGCGGCCGCCACGAGGACGCGGCGCTTCGAGCCGGTCGAGAGCGTCTCGAGCGCGGCGTTCAGGTCGAGGCTCAGGTCGTGCGCAGCGCGGTCGATACGCGCCTCGATCTTCCACGCGGTATCGCTCCGTGTCGCCCCGCACACCTCGTGCAGGTAGTCGCGGACGGCGCCGGCCAGATCGAGCGGCACCTCCTGCGGCAGGCTCGCCACCCGCAGCCCGAACTTGCGGGCCACGTCCCCCGAGTCGGGCAGGAGGGTGCCTTCGAGGAGCTTGAGGAGCGTGGACTTGCCCGCCCCGTTACGGCCCAGGAGCCCGAGTCGTTCTCCGTCCTCGATCCGGAGGCTGGCGGAGTCCAGGAGCGGAAGCCCGGCAAAGGTGAGGCTCACGCTGTTGAGGCTGATCAGCGCCATGGGGCGATTCGTCTCCGCGGCAGGAATGAACGACAATGCGATCTCGCGGCCGACTATGACAGAAGCGCGTGCCGCCCACCCCGAACGAACCCGAGGCTCTCGATGGCGCTGGGTGCCGTGATCCACGTCTTCAACGTGCAGCTCTCGCACGTGGACCGTGGCGTCTACGAGTCGCTCGAACTGAGGGTCGCC
>JBKJXJ010000161.1:0-15567 GCA_046716125.1 Candidatus Eiseniibacteriota bacterium | reverse complement strand
CGCACGCAGCGGCCGGGTGCTGGTCGCGATCCGGAAATCCTCCTGCAACAGCCGCAGCGCCAGCCGGAGCGCGCCGTCACCCTCGCAGCTCCAGACATAGGCCGTGCCGGCGCGGCCGCCCTCAATGCGGCCGGTCAGCTCGCGTACCGGTCGACCGTCCGCCCCGGTGAGCGTCGTCGGACCGAGCCGGCTCGCGCGCGCGGTCATCGGCACACCGATCGCGAGCGTGTCGGTGAGCAGCTCGGCCCCTTCGTCGGGCCGGGTCGGATCGGACGGCTGGAGGAGGACCCCACCCGCCGGCGCGGCGGCCACTCCGTGGGCCGGGACACCGTAGGCGAGCGGCAGCGACCAGGCGGTGACGTCGTAGAAATCGTAGCCCTCCTTGGTCGCCCGTTTTCCGCGCTTGAGATTGCGTTCGTATTTGTCGAGCTGGGCGCGGGCGAACGCCGCGTCCACCGGCGCGTCCCGCTCGATCAGCGTGCGCGCGAGCCGGCCCGCGGGCTGCGCCAGGTCCACCAGGAACGCCCCGTCCGCGAAATCCCGCGGCGAGAACGGCGCCTCGGGCCCGGCGGGCGTGCCGGCGCGGGTCGGGGAGGCGGGCCCCGCGGACTTCTTAGCCGGCTTCGCGCCATCCGCCTTCGGAGCCGGCTTCGCGGCGCCCGCCTTCGCGGGGGCGTCCACCCACAGGGGCCGCCCCGAGACACCCCGCAGCGGGCCCGGCACCCAACGCACCTCGACGCCGGTCGCCATCAGATTCTCGGCCAGCGCCGCGGCGCGGGCCGGGTCCTTGCCGGGATCGAGCAGATAGGCGCGCACCGGACCCCGCCGGCCCTCCGCGATCGCGGCCACGGCGAAGCGGTGGAAGTCACGCAGGCGCTCCTCGCGGTGGAGTGCCGCCGCCGCGGCGGTGGCGAGCGAGGCGGTGAAGTGGCGGCGGATGCCGTCGAGCAGCGTCACCACCGTCTCGTCGTCTCGCCGGATGGCGAGATTCCCACCGCCATCGGTCTCGTACGTCATGCCGACGGCGCCCCGCAGCGATGGCCACGAATCCCAGTAGCCCGGATAATACAGATCGAAGATGTCGCGCACGTAATAGTTCCAGCCGTAGCGGTCGAACGCGGCGGCGTTCGAGCGGCCGAAGATCTCGGTCCACTTCGCCACGTCGGCCGCCGGCAGAACGGGATTGATGGGGGCGGCGGGCGGAGCGAAGAAATACGAGGCGGTCTGGCCGTGGTGGTCCACGAACACCTGCGGGTTCCATCGTCCGAACGCCCGCGCCATCTGGCGCGACTCGGCCTGGCTCATCGCCAGCGCGTCACGATTGAGATCCACCTGATAGTGATTGGTACGCCCGCCGATGCCCCACGGCTGCTGGCGCTGCTGCTCGATCGCCCACGGATCGGGATTGCCCTGCCCCAGCGCGTTGATCCAGGTCACGAAGCGCTCGTGACCGTCCGGGTTGTGCGCCAGGTTCATCACGACGACGCAAGCGTCGAGGATGGCCCGCGTGGTCGAGTCCTCACCCGCCGCGAGCTGGTAGGCCACCTGCATCATGGCCTCGAACGATGCCGACTCGTCGCCGTGGATGCTGTAGTTGAGCCACACCGTCGCCGGCGTCTCGCGGATCAGCCGGTCCGCCTCGGCGGCGTTCGTGAGCGTGCGTGGGTCGGCGAGCTTCGCCGTGGCCGCGCGGATCGCCTCGAGGCGCTGGAGGTTCGCCGGGGATGAGACCAGCAGCACCGCCCGCTCGCGAAACTCGTAGGTACGTCCGAACGGCTCGCGCGCCATCCGGTCGCCGGCCGCGCGCACCAGCGCATCGATGTAGCGCTCCATGTTCCCGTACGAGGTGTGGAACGTGCCGGGCTCGTAGCCGAGCACATCGGCCGGGCGCGGGATGCCCGGCCGGTAGGGCCCGCGATCGTAGAACTCGAACCGCGCCGGCGCAGCGAGCGCGGCAGCCGGGACCGCGATGAGGGCAAGCAGGATCGCGAGGGCGGAACGTCTGAACCGGGCGGCGGGGTGGCGCACGGGCGGGTCTCCGAAAGATGGGAGGCGCAGGATGTGAAGACGTCGCGCGCAGTCTATCCGAAGCGCCCCGCCCTCTCCTATGCCGGTCCGAACGCGTAGCTCGCGAGCACGACAGTGACGTTGTCGGGAGCGCCCCGTTCGAGGGCGAGATCCACGAGCGCCCTGCAGCCCTCCTCCACGGATCGGCTGCTTCGGAGCACGCCGGCCATGTCGTCCTCACCGACCAGGTTGGAGAGCCCGTCGGTGCAGAGGAGGACACGGTCGCCGTGGGCGAGCTCGAAGCGATGCATGTCGGCCTCGGGCTCCTCGTCGTTCCCGCCGATCGCCTGCGTCAGGACGTGCTGGAACCGGGAGGTCTCCGCATCACCCGGCGCCATGATCCCGAGGTCCACGTAGCGCTGCGCCATGGTGTGATCGCGGGTCATCTTCTCGACACGATCGTCGTGGAACAGGTAGGCGCGCGAATCGCCGACGTGGATCACGAACAGGTCCGCGCCGACCGAGTACGCGGTGGTCAGCGTCGTTCCCATGCCCCGAAGCGCACGATCGGCCGCCGCCCGTTCCACCACCGCGGCGTGCATCCGGGCGAAGTACGCGCGGGCGTGCTCCCAGAGCTCCCGGATCTCCCCGTCGCGGGTGGCCGGGTCGTCCAGCTTGAGGATCCACTTCGGGGAATCGATGAGCTTCGCGACCGTCGCCGCGATCGCAGTGTGGCTGGCGACCTCGCCCGCCGCGTGCCCACCCATGCCATCCGCCACCATCATGAGATAGCCCGAGTCCTCGACGCGAGGCACGAGCGTCTCCGGGACATTGGTGATCATGGGCTCGAAGTAGCGGCCGATCCGGCCGACGAGATGGGAGTCTTCGTTGGTCTCGCGCACTTTTCCGATGTCGGTGAGCGCGGCGATCTCGACCCTGACGCGGGACGAAGCGATGGGAGCCCCGGCGGGCGTCACCGGGCGGGTATCAGAGTCGGGGCGCTGACGGCGGGGGATCGCAGACATCGTTCAAGACCTCCTGTGCGTTCCGGCTGCGTTCCGGGCGGGCTCCGTGCTACGACCGCAGCACGCGCAGGTACGCGTGCCACGGTCCGGCGGCCTGAATGTAGCGTTTCCCCATGATGCGCGCGATCTGCATGAGGTGGTCAAGGTCGTGGGCCACCCAGGTGGCGAGGAGCTGTGCCAGCGTGACGCTCCCGAACTCCGGGTGCACGCCGGTAAGGAGCAGCAGCTCGCGCGTCAGCCTCCACCCGCGCAGCGTCGCGGAGCCAGGCGTCGATCACCCCCGGCGTGCGCGCGAGGATGGCCGCGCCTTCGTCGAGATCGAACGCGGCGGGGCTCACCACTTCACCTGCTCGACGCGGCACAGCACCGATTGGAGGTCGTTGAACACGATCGCCTTCGGCGCGCGGTCCATGAGCGGCAGCTCGAACTCCGAGCGAGCGCCCTGAATCGGCACGCGCACCCACGCGACCTTGCCGTCGTCGAAGTCGATCCGGATCGGCACCGGCATGCGAAAACCCTCCGGGACGCCGCGCTGCTCGACGCGGCAGGTGACCTTGTACCGGCCGTCGGCGCCGCGCTCGGTGCGTGAGGCGAAGCGGTAGGTCGGAAGCTCGGTGCCGTGGACCCACTGGTCGAAGAACCAGCCCAGATCCTGGCCCGCGTAGCGCTGCGCCACCTTGCGGAAATCCTCCGTGGTGGCGGTCCGGCCTTCGTGGCGGGCATAGAAATCGCGCATCATGCCGGCGAAACGCTGGTCCGCGCCGGTCTCCAGGTCGAGCATCATGTTGCGCAGCATGTGGAGCACCCACGCTCCCTTCTTGTACACGATCAGCCCGTGGTCCCCCGGTGTTTCGCCGCTCGCGCTTCGGTAGCCCAGGCTGATGGGGCCGGCCGGCGGGGCATCGGCGGGCCGGAAGCGCAGGTCCTCGAAGATCTGCTCGCGCCAGGCGTCGAGCACGGCGAGGTAGCTCTTCGTGTCCCCCAGGCCCTGTTGGACGTACCAGAGCCCCGAGAAGTCGGCGAATCCCTCGCTCAGCCAGTAGTCGTGATAGGTGCGGTAGCCCACACCGTACCCCCACCACTGGTGCGCCACCTCATGCGCGCGGAAGACGGCGTCCTCGGCCGCCACGTTGCGCCCCTGGAAATAGGTCCAGGTGATCTGGATGAGCCCGGGGAAGGCTTCACCCTTGATGTCGGGGATCTCCGCCACGACGATCCGCGAGACCGGCGGCGGGCCCAGCATCCGGTCGAAGAACGCCACCGCGCGCGCCGCATCGGCGGCGACCTTGCGGTCCATCCTGGCGCCGCTCGTGATCTGCCGGCCGTCGTCGAACGAGAACTGGATGGGATCGGGCTTGCCGCGGAACATGAGCGCGGTGACCGGCGGCGCGTCGGGGAGCCCGAACGCTTCCTCGTCGAACAGTCCCAGCACGAACGAGGCGTTGTGGATGGGCCGCTGCGACCGCCAGCGCGACGTGGTCACCTTGCCCTGTGTGTCGGATGAGACATGCTCGCCGATGCTGACCAGGTGATATTGGGAAGGACTGTGAAAGGTCAGGTCGAACGGCGCCGGGTGGAAACCGTCGGGCTCGGGATACCATCCGGTGGACGAGCCCAGCAGCATCCAGTCCCCGATCCGGTCGATCAGACGGCCGTGGTAGCGCACGCGCAACGTGCGTCGCTCGCCCGGCGCGAGCGGCGGGTCGCAGTGCACCCAGATCCGGTCGCTCTCGTGCCCCTGGTGGAACCGAGCCTGCGCTCCTCCCACCCACGTGACCGAGTCCACGAGGAGCTTCTCGAACAGCGTCAGCGTCGCCCAGCGCTGGGGCGACGCGTCGCGCGATTCGCAATCGATCTCGGCGACCGCGGAGAAGTCCATGTTGCCGGCGATCCGGCACTCGATCCGATTGCGAAGAATCGAGAGAACCGGACGCGTGTCCCGTTGCGGCATCGAATCCGCCATGCCGCCGGCGGCGAACCTGGTCACCTCATCCCGGCGCCACACGCGCCAGAGCCCGATGTGGCGGTTCTTCGGCTCGCGCCAGAGTGTCACGTCCTCGGTGCGTTGCGGGTCGATCTCGAAGAACAGCCGATCGGCGCCGACGC
This sequence comes from Candidatus Eiseniibacteriota bacterium, assembly GCA_046716125.1. Taxonomy (GTDB): domain Bacteria; phylum Eisenbacteria; class RBG-16-71-46; order RBG-16-71-46; family RBG-16-71-46; genus WS-11. The sequence goes on along the minus strand of JBKJXJ010000161.1, from coordinate 10,429 downwards.
TCTCGATCAGGCTGAAGAAGTAGCCGGTCGCACGTCCTTCAAGGAACGGTTTCGCGAGCGAGGCCTTGATCGCGGTGGTCTTGGGATCGCTCACGTAGCGGATGCACTCCGTCAACGTTTTGGCCGCGAGCTTCGAGCCGCGCCCGGGGCCGAAGACGAGGCTCCGCTCGAACTGAGCGAGGGTGGAGTCGCCCATGACCAGCACCAGCGTGCTGAACGTGCGTTCGACAGACGTCGTGCCGTACGTGCGCCGCACCTGCTCGCGCTCGCCGGGGGTCGGCGGCGTGAGCGCGAACGAGCCGCGACCGACGAACACGGCCGAGCAGACGCGGCCGTTCACTGGTGTCGCGAGCCACAGTTCACCCTCCTCGAGGGTGAACCGTCCGGCGTCGCGCTCGAAGCCGAGCCGGGTGACGCGGGCGACGCGCGAGGAGTCGGGTCGCTGGGCGAGGAAGGCGGCGAAGAACGTGCCGAAGTCGGTCGCGGGCGCGGCGACCGGGTCGGCGACCGCGATCACGGCAGGGGTAGGGCCGGCGCCCGAGTCCACCTGGGCCACAGCCGGAGCCGCGGCGAGCACCAGCATCGCGACGAGCGCGACGCGGGGGATGCGGGGGCGTTCGGGCCGCAGGGTCACGGGCGGGATTCTAACAGTCGGGGCGCCCCATCGGGGCGCCCCGGTGTCGCATCCACCACGGTGTTCCTACGCGATCTCGATCGGCTTGAAGACTGCGAAATACGCCCCCTGCGGATCCTGCAGCACGGCGAACCGCCCGACGTTGGGGACATCATGCGGCGCCGTCGCGATCTTCCCGCCCAGGCTGGCGGTCTTCGTCGCCGTCGCGTCCGCGTCGGCGACGCCAAAGTAGACCATCCAGTGCGACGGGATCGGGCCCATCTCCTTCGGGATCTGCATCATGCCGCCGGCCTGCGCGGCGCCGTTCTGGTAGATCGTGTACGTCATCGGTCCCATCGGCTTGGCATCGGCCTTCCAGCCGAACAGCGTGGTGTAGAAGGCCTGCGCCCTGGCCGTGTCGGTGGTCAGCAGCTCGGTCCAGATGAGCGTGCCGACCTCATTCAGCACCGCGGCGCCGGCGTGCTTCTTCGCCTCCCAGATACAGAACGTGGCCCCGGTCGGGTCCTGGATGATCGCCATGCGGCCGACGTCCATCACGTCGAACGGCTCGGCGAGGATCGTGCCGCCCAGCGCCTTGGCCTTCGCGGCCGACGTGTCCGCGCTCTCCACCGCCACGTAGGAGTTCCAGTGCGGCGGGATGCCCTGGCTGCGCTCTTCCGGACGCATGTTGTAGAGCGCGCCGAGGGTGCGTCCCTGGAGCGACATCATGGTGTAAACCTCGCCGCCACCGATGTCGTCGTCCTGGGTCTCCCAGTTGAACAGCGCCGAGTAGAACGCCTTCGCGCCGGATTGATCGATGGTCGCAAGTTCGGGCCAGCAGAACGTTCCTGGGGCATGCTGTGTGATCGTCGCCATCGTACTGCCTCCTGCATGGGGCCCGCGTCCCTGGGGCGGATGATGCGGGGCACCCGGGCCCCGCGGGTGTCTGATCTACGTTATCGCTTCCTCGCCTTCGGCCCACGGGGCCGCGAATCATATTTCTTGAACAGCCGTGTGTGGCGGGTCTCCATCGAGGTGGGCTTGCCGTTGATATAGACCTGCTCGATCCGTGTCGTGATCTCGAGGGGGTCGCCGTCGGTGATGATCAGGTCGGCCACCTTGCCGGGTTCGATCGAGCCCAGCCGGTCGCCCACGCCGAGGATCTGGGCCGGGTAGAGCGTGACGCTCTTGAGCGCCTCGTCGCGCGGGAGCCCGAAGGCCGCGGCCATCGCGGCCTCATGCCCGAGGTTCCGTGCGTTGGTCGAGCCGCCGCCGTCCGAGATGCAGAACCGCACGCCGGCCGCATGAAGCTTCGCCGCCGCCGACATCCCGGTGTCGTATGGCTCGTAGCCCCGCCTCGGGAGCGCGAGCGGCTCGCCGGTGATCACGGCGATGTCGCGCGCCTTGAGCTCCTCGGCCACGCGCCACGCATCCTCTGCGCCGACGAGGATGACTTTCGGCAGCTTCTGCTCGTCCACGAAGCGCAGCACCGAGCGGATCTGGTTCAAGGCGTCCGCGTGGAACATGACCGGGATCTCGCCGCGCAGCGCCCGCCCCATCGCGTCCCACTTCACGTCACGATCGTGACGGGGGATGCCGGCCTTTCCCTCTGCCCCGCGCGCCTTCCAGTAGGCGCGCGCGTCCTCGAACGCGTCACGGATCGCCTGCACCGCCTCCTCGCGCGCCTTCTTCTGGTCCTCTTCGCTCCGGGTCTCCCACCAGGCGCGATTGATCGAGAGACTCGGCCAGTTGACGTGCAGGCCCACCGGTTTCGCGACCGTCATGTCCTCCTGCGTCCACCCGTCGAGGTGGATCAAGGCCGAGGTGCCGCTGATCGCCCCGCCGCGCGGCACCGAGAGCGCCGTGGTGATGCCGTTGACCCGCGTCACCGGAATCAGATCGCTCTCGGGATTGATCTGCACCTCGGCGCGGATGTTCGGATTGACGTTTCCGATCTCGTTCTGGTCGTTGGTCCCCAGCACGCTGCCGACCTCGGTGAGCCCGAGGATGGTGAAGGCCGAGATCAGGCCGGGATAGACGTGCTTGCCCTCGCAAGGCACGACGGTCGCTCCGGCGGGCGGGCTGATGCCGGCCCCGACCGCGGTGATCTTCCCGTCGGTGACCACGACCGTGCCGCCGGCGATCGCCGGGCCCGTGACCGGGTGCACCGTTCCGCCGGTGAACGCGGTGGTCTCGGCGCGAAGCGGCGCGACACCCAGCGTCGTCGCCGCGATGAGGGTGAGGCTGATGGAACGGGCGGGCGCCCGCCGGAGCATCGGACGCGGGCTCATCGCTGCACCTCCCCGTCCAGGATCGCCTTGCGCATGGTCTCGCTCATGAACGGCATCTCGCGGTGGCCGTCGAGGCCGCAGTCGGTGCCGCTCATGTCGGTCTCCTCGAGATATCGGGGTGGCCACGCCCGGCGTCCGCCGGGAGGTCCGGCGCCGGGTCCCTCCTTCTTCTGCCCCTTGACCCGCGCGACCAGTGCGTCGCGGTCCTTCGCCAGCGCCGCGCGTCCTGCCAGGTCCTCGGCGCGGTCGAAGTACTTGCGACCCTCGATCCAGGTCTGCTGGCACACCGAGTAGGGCGAGAGCGGGCTGCCGTTCCAGATCGAGAAATCGGCGTCCTTGCCCACGACCAGGGAGCCCACGCGGTCGTCGATCTGGAGCGAGCGGGCGGGATTCAGGGTGACGAACTTGATCGCCTCCTCGGGCGGCACGCCGCCGTATTTGACCGCTTTGGACGCCTCGGTGTTCAGGCGTCGGGCCAGCTCGGAGTCGTCCGAGTTGAAGCCGGTGTTCACGCCGCGGTCCCACATGAGGTAGCCGCTGTAGGGGATGGCGTCGATGACTTCGAACTTGTATCCCCACCAGTCGCTGAACCCCATCGCCGAGACGCCGTGCGTGGCCATCTCGTCGGCCACCTTGTAGCCCTCGAGGATGTGCGTGAACGTGTTGACCTTGAACCCGAAGTCCTCGGCCAGACGCATCAACATCAGAATTTCATCCTGCCGGTAGGAGTGGGCGTGGATGAGCCGCGTGCCGGCCACCATCTCCGCCAGCGCCTCGGTCTGGATGTCCCGGCGCGGCGGCAGCCCCTGCTTCTTCGCGTTCCACTCGGCCCACTCGGCCTTGTAGTCGCGGGCGCGGGTGAACGCGTCGCGGATCACCTGCTCTACGCCGGCGCGGCTCTGCGGGTAGCGCGGCGGGTCGGGGCGCTGGGCGCCCCAGTTGGATTGCTTGGGATTCTCGCCGAGCGCGAACTTCACGGTAGGCGCGACGTTCGCCATCAGCAGACGGTCGGGCGACTCGCCCCACTTGTTCTTGATCACCGAGAGCTGGCCGCCGATCGCGTTACACGAGCCGTGCAGCAGGTGCATGATCGTCGTGCCACCCGCGAGCTGCCGGTAGATGTTGACGCTCTCGGAGTTGATGACGTCCTGGATGCGCACCTCGCAGGTCACGCTGTTGGTGCACTCGTTCACGTTCCCGAGCACGGCCGAGTGGCTATGCTCGTCGATGATGCCGGGGGCCACATGCTTGCCGGCGGCGTCGATCACGACCGCACCGGCCGGGGCGTTCAACCCCTTCCCGACCGCCGCGATCTTGCCCGCCCGCACCAGAAGATCCGCATTCTGAAGCGTCCCCTCGGGACCGGCGGTCCAGATGGTCGCGTTCCGGACCAGGACCGCCGCCGGCGCCGCCGGAGGCGACATGCGCCAGGCCTCGGTGTTGCCCATGACCACCGGCGTCACGACCGGCTCGTCCTTGGGCTTGTCGGAGGGCTTGTCGTTGGATTTCTCGGAGGCCTTCTCGGGCTTCTTCACGCCCACCACCCGGTGCGTTCCTCCGGCCACCGTGAGCGTGCCTCGCAGCACATCGTTCCTGGCAGTCAGGTCGAAGGTCTCGGCGGGCTCGTTCCCGCGCTTGACCGTGAACACGATGCGCGATCCCTGGTAGCGCACGCCGGTCGCCTTGAGCGTGTCGGCGCCGACCACCAGCCGCACCGTCGTGTCCTTGTCCGCCTCGACCATCAGCGTGTGGCGGGCCCCAGCGGCTCCAGGTGCCCACGACAGCTCCCAGTTGGACTTCACACTGGACCCGGCAGCGCCCATGACATCGTAGCGATCGCCGTCCACCCACACCTCGGCGATCTTGCCCTGTTCGGAGAACAACTCGCCGCGCGTCACGGTGAGGTTCGCCATGCGGCCCGGGGCGATGGTGCCGAGCCGGTCGGCGAGCCCGAGCAGCCCTGCCGGCACGGTGGTCACCGCCGCCAGCGCCTGGTCGCGCGTGAGCCCGCGCTCGATCGCCTTCGCCACGTTGGCACGGAAGCTCTTCACGTCCTTGAGGCCGTTCGCCGTGAGGGCGAACGTCACACCGTTCCTCGCCAGCGTCGCCGGGTTCTCGGGCGCCTGGTTCCAGTGACGCAGCTCCTCGGTCGAGACGTCCACCGCGTTGTCGGCGTCCGAGAGATCCGGCGCCTCGGGGAACCCGACCTGAACGATGAGCGGCACTCGTGTGGCGGCGATCTCCCTGACCCGCTTGTACTCGTCGCCCACGCCAAGGATCTGCGCCGTGACGCCCGCCTCGCGCGCGAGTGTCGCCGCGCGCAGCACCTCGAGCATCTCGTCGGCCACGAACAGCGCCGGCTGCCGGCCGGAGATGACCGGCTCCATCGCGGCCCACGAGAGATTGACCTCCGGCCGCTCCTTGCCCTGCGGCGAGCGCTGATACACGGCGAGCGCGTCGCGATACCACCTGGCGTCCACGAACGCCTGACGGATGACCGCGATCGCGCCCATGAGCGAACCCGGATAGCCTTCGCGCGCGGCTTCGAGCGCCACCACCTGCGCTGCGTCGGCTTTGACGATGACGTCGTTGGGATCCCCGCTCCTGAGTCCGACCACCGCGCTCTGCCCGCGCACGACGCCGGTGCGCGGCGTCACCTGGACGGCGGTGAAGCCCGCGGCGCGCAGTCCCTCGGCCTGCTCCTTCGAGAGCGGCTGGGTCTCGCTGACATGGATCTCGGCCCGCACCACCGCCAACTCGTGCGCCGCGCCGCGCGAGGGTGCGGCCGCAGCGGGGCGGGGCCTGCCACCCGGAGGGCCCTGCTGCGCGGGCGCCGCCTCGGTCGGCAGCACGAACGCGTCGATCATGCCGGGATAGACGGTGAGGCTGTCGCCATCCCAGACGCGCGCGTCGGCCGGCACCGTGATCCCGGCGCCGACCGCAGTGATGACACCGTCGCGCATGACGACGGTGCCGCGCTCGATCACATGCCCGGGCGCCGTGACGATGCGAGCCCCGACGATGGCGTGCACGCGCGGCGTCGCCGCCGGCGTCGGGATTGGGAAGGCGGCGAGCGCGGCGGATGCGGCGAACGCGCCAAGGAAGATGCGGTGGCAGAGCTGGAACATCGCGGGGCTCCTGACTGAAAGGGAGGCACCGACTGCGGGCGGAGAAGGCAGACCCTAGGTGGGCGACCCGCCGGGAATCAAGGACGGAACGACGAGCGCCGTGAAGCCGCGGTCGGGAGCGGCCGGCCCTCGGTGGCCCCGAATACGGTCCGGACGCGGCCATGAGGTCGGTGCCCCGTGCAACGCGCGCATCCTCCTTTTTGCACGGGCGCCATTGTCGAGTGCGGCGGGTCCGGCACGCCGGGCCTGCCGGACGAACAGCCCGGGCGTTTTGCGGCACATGAACACGTTGTGCCGCATTTGGTTAGGCCTGCTGACCCGATCGGCGCACGATGGCACATGGGGTGCTCATGTTCCTTGGCAGGACGGCTCTGACACCCCGCCCGGGAGAACCAAGCCGGGCGGTGGCCGCCCTCTTGAGGAGAAAGGACTTGTCCATGCAGCGTCAAAGGCTCTTGTGGTCGGTCTTCGCCATGCTCGTCGCCATCCCGAGCGGCGCCCTCGCAGGCACCAGCGTCGGATGGAGCGTCACCATAGGCAACGCGCCGCCTCCGCCGGCGATCGTGTTCCACCGCGAGCCGCGCGTGGTCGTGGTCCCGGGCAGCACGGTCTACATCCTCGAGGACGACTGCGATTACGACGTCTTCCGCTACGGCGTATTCTGGTACGTGCTGAACGACGGCTACTGGTATCGGGCGCGCACGCACCGCGGGCCGTTCGCGGCTGTGAACGCGCGCTACGTGCCGAACGCGATCTCGAACGTGCCCGCGAAATACTGGCGTCGGCATCCGCATGGCGGGCCGCCGGGGCAGATGAAGAAGCGCGGCGACTACGTCGTGGCCAGGGAAGGTCGCAGGCACAAAGACAAAGACTGACCCTACGCGCTTTGCCGCGTGGTCAGGTGGGTGCCGGGGCGATGTGCCCCGGCACTCGTTCCATTTACTACTTCGCCCCGCCGGCTTCCGCGGGCTTCACCATGCCGCCCAGCTCCGCGGCCTGGACGAACAGCGCGCGATAGCCCTTCATCTCGGTCATCATCCCGGTGAGGGTGACGCGCCTGGCGAGCAGCGGTCCCAGCACGGTCTTGAGCTCGACCTGTCCGTCGCGGCGGGGATGGTGCTCCTCGGCCATGACGATATAGAGGTTGTCCTCGGCGTCGACGAGGCCGATCGGTTGGCCGTTGGCGATGCACTTGGTCCCGCAGGCGATGTGCGCTTCGCCGCGCTTGCCGAGCTGGAGATAGCACGAGACATCCACCACCTCGCCGGTGACGGTCGCGGCCTTGCCGCTCTCCAGCACCTTCTTGTTGGCCTCGGCGGTCGCGGCTTCGTGCGTCGGGGGCGTCCACTTCGCGGTCTCGGTCTTCCCGAGGACGACCGGTGCCGGGGCCGTGGCGGCGGGCCGGGCCTGCGTGGGCTTGCTGACCGTGCCACCCTGGTTCGCGGACGCGGCGAGCGCGACGATGGCGATGAGCGAGACGGCGCCTGCGGTGATGGTTCTGGCGCGCATCGGAGACTCCTTCATATTCGATCGGGGTTCTATCTCGACGCCCGGAAGCTCCGGACCTCATTCAACAGCCGGTACGCCGCGGCCTCGGACGACACGTCGCCGTTGATGGCGACGGCGATGAAGACGCGCGACGCGGTGTCGTACGCGATCACCGCCTTGGCCGACGGCGTGCCGCCCCCATGGCCGAGCCAGACATTGGGCGGGCGTTCGCCGTCCTTGAACTCGATCACCATCACCCCGCGCCCGTAGAACGTGCCGGGATCGTACATCGGATAAAGGTGCTCGAAGGCGTGGCGAAGCGACGGGGCGCCGACCAGCCGCCCCGCGAGCAGCGCCTGCCAGAACCGGACCATGTCGTCGGCCGGCGCCACGATGATCCCGGCGCCGAAGGGCATCGAACTGTCGAAGTCGAGGTCGGGCTTGCCCGCGACGTGGCCGGTGGCGAGCCCCGCCGGTGTCTGTTCCGGCGCGAGCGCGATGATGCCGCGCAGCCCCAGCCGGTCGATGATGCGCCGGGTCACGACCGCGTGGAACGGAAGCCCCTCGATCCGCTCGACGATCCGCGCCAGGAGGACGTAACCGGTGTTCGAGTAGGACCAGCGTTCGCCCGGGCACAGGGCGTTCCCGTGCCGCGCGGCGATCCGGATCAGCTCGTCCGGCGGGGTGTATCCCTTCTTGCGGCGGAATTTGAGGTCGGCGTTGAAGCTGAACGCGCCGCTGGTGTGGGTCAGCAGGTGATCCACGGTGATCGCGCCGACGTTGGGGAGGTCGGGGAACCAGCGCGCGACCAGCGAGTCGTCGAGGGCGCCCGTCATCGCGCCGTCGAGGCCGGCGAACAGTGTCGTGTCGAGCGGCGCGTGGAGCGACGGGCCGATGTACGTGACGGCGGAAGTGCACCGTTTGGGCTCGTAGTCCTCGGCGCCGCCGGCCGGAGCGCCGTGGAGGGCGACCAGGGCGAGCGCCGCCACCATGGTCCGGGCGCGGAAGCAGGGTCTGACGATCATGCCTTCGGCGCCCGGGCGTCGAGCTGCCGCAGCCGCCACACCAGCAGTGGCGGCGTCACCAGCGTGGTGAGCGCCACCATCACGACCACTGCCGAGAACACGGCGCCATCCACCACCCGCTCGCCCGCGATGGTGAGGGTGGCGCCGATCCCGGCGAAGATGAGCCCCACCTCGCCGCGCGGGATCATCCCGAGGCCGACCGCGAGCCGGTCGCAGCCCTTCTCGAGGACCCCGAGCGAACACGCCTGCTTGCCGAGCACGGCGACCAGCGTGAGCGCGGCGGCGAAACCGAGCACGCCCGGCTCCGCAAAGGCGTTCAGATCCACGCGGATGCCCATGAGCACGAAGAACACCGGCACCAGGAACGTCGCGATCGGCTGGAGCAGCTCATGCATGTTGCGCGACTCCCATCGCCGGGTACGAAGCTCCTGATAGTGCACCTCGTCCAGCACCAGGCCGGCCGCGAATGCGCCCACGATCGGCGCGAGCCCGGCCTTGCCGGCGAGGAGCGCGAGACCGAAGCAGAATACCAGCGCCACCGAGAGCAGCACGCCCTCGCCGCGCAATCGCGTGGCGAGCCGGAAGCCGTGCTTCGAAAGCTGCTGCCCGACGACGACCGCGCCGGCCAGGAACAGGAGCGATTTGCCGACGATCCAGAACACGGTCGCCGGATCGAACGCTGCCCCGCGGTTGGCGGCCTTGATGATCCCGGCCACCACCGCCAGCACGATCAGGCCCATGACGTCGTCGATCACCGCCGCCCCGAGGATGATGCGCCCTTCCTTGCTCGACGTGCGGCCGAGGTCGGCGAGCACGCGGGCCGTGATGCCCACGCTCGTCGCGGTGAGCGTGGCGCCCACGAACCAGTGGGTGAGGGTGTGGTGCGTCGGGAAGAACCACGACGAGACGAAGAACCCGAGCACCATCGGGGTCACCACGCCGAGCAGGGCGACGAGCATGGAGGAGGCGCCCACCGCCATCATCTTCTTGACGTCGGACTCGAGCCCGACCTGGAAGAGCAGGAACAGGACGCCGATCTGGGCCAGGATGCCGATGCCGATGTTGGTGCGCAGCGGCTCGAGTGCGTGGATGCCGAGCAGTCCGAGATTCCCGAGTGCGACACCCGCGAGCAGCTCCCCCAGCACGGCGGGCTGGCCGAAGGATTCGAAGAACGAGCCACCCAGCCTGGCGCCGATCAGGATCAAGACCAGGCCGGCGAGGATGGGGAGCATGTCCGTCGTGCCGGGCTCGGCGGCCGCCCGGGCAGGGCCCGAGAGGAGCAGGCTCGCGGCGAACGTCGCGAGCACCATCGGCGCCAACAGGACTCGCGAGGGGACGGGTGGGCGCATGGTCCGGGGTTCATAACGCATCGCCGGGGCGAGGTCGAGTGAAACCGCAGGACCGCCGGAGCATCCACATGGCGTGAACCGTTCGCTGCGGAGACTCCTGCGCATCATGGCCGTGATCTGGGCGCTCCCGACCACGCTGGTCGGCTCTCTCCTGGCCGGCGTGGCGATCGTGACCGGCGGCCATGCGTCGCTCGTCAACGGCGTGCTCGAGGCGCACGGCGGATGGATCCGCTGGGCGCTCGAACGCCTCCCCGTGGGTCGCGGCGGCGCGGCCGCGTTGACGCTCGGCCACGTGGTCCTCGCCAACAACCGGACGGCGTTGGCGCTCACCCGGTCGCACGAGCGGGCGCACGTCTCGCAGTGCGAGCGCTGGGGCCCGTTCTTCCTCCCGGCCTACGCGCTGGCCAGCCTCTGGGCCCTCCTGCGTGGCGCCGATCCGTACCGGGACAACGCGTTCGAGAGGGAGGCGTTCGCGGTGTCGAATCCGGCGGAGGAGGACTCCACGCCGATGGCGGGCCGGGGCGATGGGCCGCGA
>JBKJXJ010000160.1:0-3224 GCA_046716125.1 Candidatus Eiseniibacteriota bacterium | reverse complement strand
CGATCAACCCGTCACGGACCAACCGGAACTTCTGGGTCGGGAACACGTGCGGGCCGATGTCGCATTCGTATTCGGGGGAGAAGAACACAGGCGCGGAGCGGCTCATGGCCGGGGCATGGTGACACCGTGCCCGCGCGGGCGCAAAAGACGCAGGGCCCGTGTCCCGCGGCCGGCGGCGCCTCCCGCGCGCATCCCCCATGCAGGCGGGGGCCGGGACGCGCCACACCTGACCCGCCCTTAACCCACGCCCGCGCGGCTCGGCTACAATCGTGCCCTCCCATGCACGCACCCATCCCTTCCCCGGCCCACGTGTTCCGCGGTCTGGAGCGCGCCCTGACCCGTCGCCGCCTGATGCAACTCGACCCGCGGATGCGGACCGAGCTGGCGCTGCTCGGGCTCCTGATCGCGGGATTCCTGTTCTGGCAGGTGCGCGTGCCGCTGGACGGCCTGGTGCGGGCGCGCGGCGCCACCGCGGCGCTCGGCGTGGTGGCGGTGGCGTGGCTGATCCTGGCGGCGGTCGGCGCCAGCCTCGCCGGCGGCGAGCACGCCCGCCGGCTGCGCACGGGTCCGCGCGGCCCCGAGTGGCTGGCGTTGCCGCTGGCGCCCGCGGCTCTCGAGCGGCATCTCGCCTGGGATTCCCGCAGCCGCCTGTGGTGGCTCGCGGTCCCCGCGATCGGGGTGATCGCCGCGGCCTTCGGCCTCGTCCCGGCCTGGTGGCTGCCGCTCCTGGCCGTGGCCTTCGTCGGCCTCCTGCACGTGGCGGGCGCGCTCGGCTGCGCGGTCGGCGCCCGTCTGGTGATGGGTGCGACCGAACCCCGCCCGGGACTCCACCCGATCGAGCGCGTCCTGGCCGTGGCCGCACCCCGCGTCGCGCGCCGAAGGTTCGCGGCGGCCCGGTGGCGCCGGGCGCCCGCGTGGCTGGCGATCGCCGGCAAGGATCTCCTGCTCACCTCGAGGGTCGGAGCGATGTGGCGCACGGCGGCGGTCGCGCTCGCGTTGGTCGCCGCCTCGTTCATGGCCTGGCAGATCCCGGGCGAGCCGGGGCTTCGCCATTTCGTCGCGCTGGCGCTGGCCCTCGTCGCGGCCGCATCGCTGGCCGAGTGGCTCATCGCGCTCGCCGGCTCCGATCCGTTCGCCGCGCTGCGCGTGCTCCCGGTCTCGGTCATGACGGTCTGGGGCGCCCGCGTCGTCTGGGGGGTCGCGGCCGCCCTCGTCCTCATGGCCGGTCAGGCCATCGCCGCGCGCGAGCTCTCGCCGCGCGCCCTGCAGCTCTTCCTCGTATGGTCGGGCGCCGCCACGCTCGCGATCGCCGTCCTCGGCGTCAACTACGGCCTGACCTTGTTCCCGCGCGCCGACGTCGCGCGCCGGATGCTCGGACTCTCGCTCGGGCTCGCCATGGCCGCGAGCATCATGCTGCCCCTGTCCGGCTGGATCATCCTCCTCACCGCCGTGCTCCACTCCGCCCGCCGCCTGCCGCGCTGGGCGAGTATCGAGGAGGCCTGATGCTGCGCATCACGGGGCTGACCCGGCGATACGGATCGATCACGGCGCTCGAGGACGCCTCGCTGGAGGTGGCGCCGGGCGAGATCGTCGGCCTGCTCGGCGCGAACGGCGCCGGCAAGAGCACGCTGCTGCGCACCGCGGCCGGCCTCCAGCCGCCCGACGCGGGCACCGTGACGGTCGCGGGCGTGGATGTCTGGGGCGCACCGACCGAGGCCAAGCGCCGGCTGGGGTACGCCGCCGAGGAGCCGACCTTCTACGAGGAGCTCTCGGCGGACGAGTACCTGGCGTTCATCGCGACGGTGCGGGGGCTCGACCCGGCGGGCACGAGCGCGCGCGCCACGGATCTCATGGGCGCCCTCGGGCTGACCGGCCGCACCGCCGAGCCGGTGCATCAGTATTCGCACGGCATGCGCAAGAAGCTGTCGTTCGTCGCCGCGGTGCTCCACCGGCCGCTCGTGCTGCTCTGCGACGAGGCGCTCGAGGGGTTCGATGCCGGCGGTGCGCTGGCCGCCAAGGCGGAACTGCGCGTCCTCGCCGCGTCCGGCGTCGCCGTGCTGTTCTCGAGCCATGTGACCGAGACGATCGAGCGGCTGTGCGACCGCGCGGTGATGCTGCACCGCGGGCGCGTCGTGCGGGTGCTCGAACGCGCGGCCTGGGGGGCCCCGCCGGCCGGGCCCTCACCGCTCGAACAGGAGTTCCTGGCCGTCGCCGGCCCCACCCCACGCTGAGGAGCGCTCCATGCGGCTACGTGCAGTCCTGGGCTTCACGATCGCGACCCTGCTGAACGCCATGCCGTCCCTCGCCCAGCGCACCGCGATCGACGCCGTGCTCGAGGCGGCCGACGGCGGGAGCGTGCTGCGGCCGCGGCTGATGGCGTTCGCCGACTCGGCCGCCGCCACCGACGCCGCGCTGGCCTCCCAGGCGTTCGCATGGGCGGGGCTCAGCTTCGCGCGCGAGGGCGAGGCCGACAGCGCCGTGACCTGTTACGAGCGGGCCATGACTCTCGATCCGCGCGAGCCGCGCCGGATCGAGCTCGCCACGGCGCTGATCGCGCGCCTCGGCGCCGGCGATGCGGCCCGCGCCCGCGACGTGCTGCGGCCGGTGCAGCCGATCACGCCCGAACTGCCCGATGTCACCCAGGCGCCGCTCCAGGGTCTGTTCGCATGGTCGCACTATCTCGCCGGCCGGCCGGACAGCGCGGCGCGCCTGCTCGCCCCGGTCGAGACCTGGCTCAGCATCCACCCCGAGTGGCGCTACCGCATGGCATGCGTCGCGTTCGAGCGCAAGGAATGGATCAAGGTGCAACTCCTGCTCACCCCGCTCGCGGTGGCCTCCCGGATGTTCGATCACGACGTGATGGACATGCTCAACCGGTCGGCCGACGAGCTCGGCGCCAAACGCCGCCTCGAGCCCATGCTGCTGCAGGAGATCGTCAAGCGCGATCGGGTCGAGCAGGAGCTGCTCACTGAGATGGGCGCCCGGCGCGTCGGCTTCCGCGCCCCGGACGGCTTCCCGCTCGGCGGGACCCTGCTCGCCCCGCTGCGCGCGACGCGCCCGCGGGCCGCGGTCGTGCTGGTCGCCGCCGGCGACACCCTCGCCCTGTACGATTCGCTCGCGGTCGGCCTGCGCCGTCTCGGGTTCGCGGTGCTGCTGCTGGATCCGCGCGGATCGGGGCGCTCGGGCGCCCCCGGCTGCCCGCTCCCCGACTCGTGGCGCGGGCG
>JBKJXJ010000159.1:0-5460 GCA_046716125.1 Candidatus Eiseniibacteriota bacterium | reverse complement strand
TCGAGACCAGCGTCCCGGGTGTGTTCGCCGCCGGGGACGTCCGGTCAGGCGCCAACCGCCGCATCGCCGCGGCCGTCGGCGAGGGCTCGGCGGCCATCTACTCGGTGCACCAGTACCTGCGGACGGTCTGATCGGGGGGCCGGCCTGCCACCCGGCCGGTTCCGGGACCGTAGAGGGATCAACGGCCGGACTCTCACCCCCACGCGAGGAACGATCATGAGACCCATCGCCATCGGCATCGCCTTGTTCGCTCTCGCCACGGCCCCCGCGTTCCCCACCGGGCCCGCGACCGCTTACCCGGCGTTCAGCGCGCCACGGCCGCCCTTCTCACCACGACCGGCACCGGATACCGGATCGGGCCGAGCGACGTCTCGATCGTGGGCATCAACTCGAGGCGCAGGTCCTTCTGAAGCGTTCCGTGCCCGGAGATGGCGAGCGCCAGGTCGAACAGGTCACGTGCTCCGCCGCTTCCCAGATGGAGCAGGTCGAACCGTACGGTGAGCGGCACGTCGGAGGTGGTGCCCGGGGCGATCGTGACCGCGCTCCCCAGCCGCCCGGCCACCGCCTGGCGGTTCTCGACGAATAGTTTCCAGCCCAGCTCGACCATGCGCGCCGTCACCGTGTTCTCCGGCGGGTTGGTGGCATTCACGTGGGCGACGAACTCGATCGGCACTTTCTTCGCGATCACCGCGGCGCCGAGGCTTGCCGCGTCGCTGAGACTCAGCGAGGCGTAGTTCGATCCAGCACCGATCCGGATGCCGGCGAGGCGGACGTCGGAGACGCCGGCGAACGCGAACGTCACCGTGCGCAGCGCCGCCAGCTGCTCGAGCGCGGTGCAACCCGGGATCGCGAGCAGCGCGAGGAGCGCGAGCGGTGCGAGGTGCTGAGGAGTGCGGAACATGGGGGACCTCATGGGCGAGGGCGGGCGAGCGACGACGGGTCGGCGTGGCGCGGTCGACGCACGAGTATCCTCGAACGTCGGACGCGCGGCCAGTGGTGCTTTCCCCGGCGCCGGCGCTCGGGGCATGGCTCGCCTGTCCGGGTTTGCAGCAGATACACAATTCCATCGTAACCCTTACACAATCCGCGTCTCCCGCGAGTTCCGGGTCGCAGCAAGTTCCCTCGAATCATCAACGTCCCTGCGTGGCATGAAAGGTGCCATCGAGACGACTGCAGGGGCGCCATCGCTCAGAGCACGCGCCTCCGGAGCGGAACGATCGCACAGGAGCCCAGGGGCGATCCGTATCGTATTGGCTTCCGGGGCCACACTTCCATCCCTCAGGAGTAGGAGCGTTCCCATGTCACATCTCGTCACGGGCATCTTCAATTCGCGTGTCAGCGCCGACAATGCGGTCGATGAGCTCATTCTGGCCGGATTCTCCAGCGACGATCTCAGTATTCTCATGTCGGACACCACCCAGGGTCGGGAGTTCGGCATCAAGACCTCCACCAAAGCGCCCGAAGGCGCCGCCACCGGTGCGGCCATCGGTGGAACGCTGGGAGCCGTCGCGGCAGGGCTCGCGGCGATAGCGAGTATCACGGTTCCGGGTTTCGCATTCGTAGCGGCCGGCCCGCTGGTGGCGGCCCTGACGGGACTGGGGGCCGGTGCTGCGGCGGGTGGGCTCACGGGCGCGCTCGTCGGCCTGGGGATTCCGGAGCACGAGGCTCACTTCTACAACGATGAGATCCAGCGCGGCAGGATCCTCGTGGGCGTGTATGCGCACAAGGACCGCAAGTCCCAGGCGAAGGCGATCCTGGATGCCGCGGGCGCCGAGAAGGTCACCACGTAGAGAAGCAGCAACCGGTCGGGGCAGCTGTCGGCGTAGCCTGAGCCAGAGGCTGCTATACCAGGTCGAATCCGCGGAGGACTTCGATGATCTCCGGCCGCGCCCGTGGATGGCTCATCGTCTGCGCGGCCGCGGGTGCGGTGCTGGGAATGCTGTTCCTCGGGCTTCTGGCCGCCCGGCTCCATGCGTTGCGTACGCTGCGCGCGGCCGGTCCCGGCTGGAGCTTCCCATCACGGGTCTATTCCGATGGGATCCCGCTCGTGGTCGGGCGGGCGCTCCCCGAACCCTACGTGCTCGCCCAGCTGACCGCTCGTGGGTATCGGCCGGTCACCACCCAGACGCCTCCTGGCACCTACCGAAAGACTCCCGACGGTTTCGAGATCGGCCTGCGGGGCATGCAGGACGAGCCTCCTCCGGTCGGGGGTGGCGGGCCCGAAGCCCTGCGCCTGCGCATCGCCGACGGGTACCTGGTAGGGCTCGAGCGTCTGGGCGGCTTTCCCGGGGCCACCCCGCCGGACACCTCGCAACCGCCTGCCATCGAACCGGCGTTGGTGTCCCTGCTGTTCGGCGAGGATCGAGTGTGGCGAACCTGGGTGTCGCTGGATCGCATCCCGAAGGCGGTCCAGGACGCCATCCTCGCGTCGGAGGATCGCCGCTTCTACGGACACATCGGCGTCGACGTGCGCGGCTCCGCCCGTGCGCTCTTCACGAATATCCGCGCCGGAGAGATCCGGGAAGGCGGCAGCACGATCACCCAGCAGCTCGTTCGCAGCCTGTTCGTGGGACGCGAGCGGACGCTCCTGCGTAAGCTGGCTGAGATCCCGCTGGCCGTCGGCGTCGAGATACTGCTGCCCAAGACGAAGATCCTCGAGATGTACCTGAACTCCGTGTACTGGGGCCAGGCGCAGGGTTTCTCCGTTGGGGGGGTCGCCGAAGCGGCGCGGTGGTATTTCGACGCGCCGATCGAGTCGCTCGGAGTCGTGCAGGGCGCCACGTTGGCGGCCATCATCCCGGCGCCCAACATGCTGAATCCGTTCGAGTACCCCTCGCGGACCCTCGAACGACGCAACGCGGTGCTGAAGGACATGGCCATGACCGACCGACTGGAGCAGGGCGTTGCCACCCGGCTGGCGGGGCTCCCGCTCGGGTTGAGGCAGGGGCGACCCCCCATCGAGCGCTTCCCTTCGTACACCGGCTACGTGAAGAGTGTACTCAAGGCCCGGATGTCCCGGGACGCCGCTTCGCATTATGGGCTCGTCGTGATGACACCGATGGATCTCGCATGGCAGGCCATCGCGGAGCATGGGCTGACCACGGGCCTGATCTCGCTGGATGGAAGCGGAAAGCGCCGCCTGCAGGGCGCCTTCGTCGCGCTCGAGCCCGCCAGTTCCGGGATCCTGGCGATCGTGGGCGGGCGCGCGGCGGATCCGGGCGATTTCAATCGCGCTTATCAGGCCAGGCGTCAGACCGGTTCGGCCATCAAACCGATCGTCTATGCGGCGGCGTTGGCGGGGCAGCACGGTCTCACCCCGGCCAGCACGCTGCCGGACACGCTGCGTACGTTCGGAAAGGGACGCTGGCGGTGGACGCCCCGCAACTTCGATCACAGCACCCATGTCGAGGTGACGCTGGCCAAGGCCCTCGGGAAGTCGCTGAACATCGCCACCGCCAACCTGGTGGACCTGATCGGCGCCGCAGAGGTGGCGCGCGCGGCGGAGCGCTTTGGGCTTGGTCGTCTCAAGGCAGTGGCCAGCATCGGGCTGGGCACGAACGAGACCTCCCTGCTCCAGCTCACCAATGCCTTCGCCGTCTTCCGGCAGCGCGGCATGCTGCGCACTCCCTTCGCGATCCGCTCGGTGGTGGATCGCTCAGGACGTCAGGTCATGAGGTCGGAGGAGCGCGCGGTCCAGGTGGTGCCCGAAGGCATCGCCGCGCTCATGACCGGCCTGCTGCAGAACGTCGTGCGCCATGGCGTGGCCTACCCGCTCCGTGGCACCTACGGATTCGATCGTCCGGTGGCGGGGAAGACGGGAACTACGGACGACTTCCGCGACGCCTGGTTCGTGGGCTTCACTCCCGACCTGATCGCCGGCGTCTGGGTGGGCTATGACAGGCCGCGGAGCATCGGCCGCCAGGCCGCGCACACCGCGATCCCGGTGTGGGCGCGGGTCATGGGTCGAATGCTTGACGGTTTTCCCCCGATCCCCTTCGAGACCGACACCCAGCTGGAGTGGTTGAACATCGATCCGTGGAGCGGGTTCCTCTCGGATTCGCTGTGCCCTTCGGAATCGGTGCCATTCCTGCCCGGCAGCGGCCCCCTGGCGAGCTGCACCGAAGGACAGTTCTATACCTATGGGTACGAGAGCCCCGATTCTCTGTACGGGAGAGACACCCTCTGGTTCGACGAGCCCGAGGAGCCGTTGCCCGTGGAGCCGATCGCCCCGTGGGAGCCGGCGGACCCCGAGAGCGTCGTCGTGGACACGGTGGAGATCGATGAGGAGCGTCCCTTCGCACCTGACTCAGCGGTCGGGCTGCTGCGCAAGCGTCAAACGGTGCAACGCAGAGCATTCGCTGTGAATCAACGTGCCGCGCATCTCCCCGCCACCATCCCGCTGCTCCACGCCCACTGGAAGTTGAACCCGCCCAGCCTCCCCTCGACGTCGAGGATCTCGCCGCACAGATAGAGCGCCGGCACCACGCGTGACTCGAGCGTCGAGGGATCGACTTCGCTCAGCCGCACGCCGCCCGCCGTCACCTCCGCCTTCTCGTAGCCCAGCGTCCCGGTCACCTGCATCGCGCGCGCCACCATGCGCTCGATGAGCACGCCGCGCCGGTCGCGATCGACCTGGCTCATCCGCTCGCCCGGCTCGACGTGCGCGTCACGGCACAGCAGCTCGGCCAGGCGATCGGGTACGCGCTCGGCCAGGAACCGCCGGACGATCCGCTTCGGCCCTTCCTGCGCCGCCGCGAGCCACGCAGCGAGCAGGGACTCGCGCGTCTCCCCCGGCGCGAAGCTGGCCTCGACTCGGCGCTCGCCGGAACCTTCGGCCCGATGCCAGTGCCGCGAGAGATCAAGTGCGGCCGGGCCGGTGTATCCGAAGTGGGCGAACAGCAGCGAGCCCCGGGTGGTCGCGACCTTCTTCCCCGCCACGCGCAGCGTGAGCGCGGCCTCGAGCGTCACGCCCTGCGCGTCCTTGCACCATGAATCTCCGGACGTGAGCGGCGTCAGGGCCGGCACGGGCGGCTCGAGCGTGTGTCCGAGCGCGGTTGCGAGCGCGTAGCCGGTCCCGTCGCTGCCGGTGCGCGGGAACGAGAGTCCACCGGTCGCCAGGACCACCGCATCGGTCTCGAGCCATTCGTCAGGCTCGACGGCGGGCAATGCCCAGCTCTCGGAGCGCCGGCCTTTCACATCGCCGTAGTCGAACGCGGCGCTGTTCTCCACCGGTTGGATCCCGAGCCGGAACCCAGCGGCACTCCCCCGCTCCAGACGCACCACCCGCGCCCCATGCCGCAACTCGACGCCGGCGCGATCGACGGCGACCAACAAGGCATCCAGCACCGTCTGCGCGTCGTCGGTCACGGGGAAGTACTTGCCGGTCTCTTCCAGCTTCAGCTCGACACCCATCGACTGGAACCACGAGAGCGTCGCATCGACGGGAAACGCACGCAGCAC
>JBKJXJ010000158.1:0-6171 GCA_046716125.1 Candidatus Eiseniibacteriota bacterium | reverse complement strand
CGGAGCGCCATCCGGTCTCGTAGATCGTGGGCGTGTCCGACCGGTAGCGCGAGATGAGGTCGTCCGCGTGGGACACCATCCACTCGCTCACCGCGCCACCGAGACCCGACACGTTGACGAGGACGCGTCCGCCCATGACCCGCTGGTACTCGTTCCAGACCGCCGACGCCTCGCCTCGCGGCCGCGAGGCGAGGCTCGATCGGAGTTCGCCCGCCGCGCCCAGCGCCTGGAACTCTCGGGCCAGGAGGAACAGGATCAGGAAGACCGCGATCGGCTTCCATCGCACGCGGCGCACCCACGGCGCCGAACTCGCCGCGTTCGGTCGGGCGGAGGCCTCCGCGGCGGGCACTGCGTTCGAAGGCGCCGGGGCGGTCGCCCGCGGCGGGGTCGGGACCATCGAACTGGCCTCGCCCGCCTGCGCGTAGGACGCGCGCGGCGCGGTGCGGCGCGTGGCGTCGGGGCCGGCCACCGCCGCGATGGCGGGGTCGGTGCGGCGCGTGACGTCTGCGTCGGCGGTCC
Source organism: Candidatus Eiseniibacteriota bacterium (assembly GCA_046716125.1). Taxonomy (GTDB): domain Bacteria; phylum Eisenbacteria; class RBG-16-71-46; order RBG-16-71-46; family RBG-16-71-46; genus WS-11. The sequence continues at coordinate 5,652 of JBKJXJ010000158.1, read as the reverse complement.
CGTTGGTCGCGGGAGTCGCGGGCCGCGTGCGCCGCGTCGCGTCCGGTTCGGCCGCACTCGGCGTCCCGCCGGACAGCACCGCGCGCAGGTCGGCCTCGAACGCCTGGGCGCTCGCGTAGCGGTCGTCCAGCGCCGGTGCGAGCGCCTTGTCGAGGACGTCCTGGAACTCGAGCGGGAGTTCGCGCTCGAGCGGCGCCGGCCGCGCGCCCGAGCGGATCGCGCGCTCGAGCTCGGCGTCGGTCGCCGCGCGGAACGGCCGCTGGCCCTCGAGCATCTCGTAGAGCACGACGGCCACCGACCACAGGTCTGAGGTGTAATCGACGTGTCCGCGATCGAGGCGCTCGGGCGATGAGTACGGCACGCTGCCGTAGAGGTTACGGGTCTCCTCGCGCGTCTGGCGTAGCGCCTTGGCGATGCCGAAGTCGAGCACCTTGATCCGGCCGCCTGCCTGGATGCGGATGTTCCTCGGCTTGATGTCCCCGTGCACGATCCCGCCGGGCTCGCCGTTGGGAGCGCCGCACGAGCGCGCGGTGGCGAGCACGCCGCACAGCTCGATGGCGATCGCGGTGGCCTCGCGCCAGTCGAGCGGACCGGCCTGCAGCCGCCGGGAGAGATCCTCGCCGTCGACGTACTCCATCGCGACGAATCGCTCGTCGCCCTCGCCGATCTCGAAGACGCGCGGCACGCGCGCGTCGCGGTTCGACAGCTCCACCTGGAGCGCCGCGCCCGTGCGCTCGGCCTCCCAGATCTCCTCGCCGTCGTGCGGGATCTTGAGCGCCACGCACCCGCCGGTCGCCGGATCGCGCGCCTCGTACACCTCGGCCATGCCGCCGCTCGCCACGTGCCGCTCAATGTCGTATCGGCCGACTCTCGCGCGGCCCACGATCATCGCCGTCCTCCCGCGCTCCCGCGTCCCACCGCACCGAGCCGGTTCACCTTGCCGAACGCTTCGAACACGTTGGCCTCGAGCAGCGGGGAACGCGCGGCGAGTCCGCGCACGCCTTCCGCGCCGTTGCCCGCGATGACGTTGCCCACGATCCTCGGCCGGGCCCCCGGCTCGACGTCGATGCCGGGCGCCCGGGTGTTGCCGTGGCCGTTGTCGAGCACGCGATTGTGGAGCACGAGCGGCGTCCCGACCCCGCGCACGGCGATTCCCGCGCCCGGGTTGTCGTGCACATGGCTGGCGAGCAGGGTGGCCCCGCCGGCGTCCTCGATCGTGACGCCGGCGACCCTCGCGCCGCGGACTTCCACATTCTCCACCGTGACGGCGGCGCGGCGGATCACGAGTCCGTAGTCGATCGGAGCTCCTGCCCCAGCCGCGATCACCAGGCCCGACACGCGTCCCGCTCCGATGCCCTCGGCGACCAGCGCCGCCACGGGCCCCGAGCCATCCCCCGGCGGCAGCGGCTCGATCACCGCACGGCCGGGGTCCGAAGCCATCAGGGTCACGCCCTCCTCGAGCCGCACCTGCTCGCGGTAGCGACCGGGATGGACGACGATCGTGTCACCGGGGCGCGCGGCGGCGAGCGCGTCGCCGATGGTGCGGAACGCGCCGCTGGCGCCCACCTCGTGCCGCGACGGGACCGGGATGAGCTGCGGATCGGGCGTCGTGCTCGCTTCGCGTTGACTCTGATCCAGGAGTGGAAGTCCGAGATAGAGCGCGATCCCCACGAGCCCGCCCAACATGAAGAAGGCCGACCGCCGGCTCCAGAAACCCGGCCGCGACGTGTCGGCGTCGCGGGCCGGTCCGGGCGCGGCGCCCGCGTGCCCGCGCTCGCGGGCGAAATCCGCGGCGAAGCGATCGCCCGCTGCGAACGCCACGGTGACGTTGTCTTTGCCGCCCGCGGCGTTGGCGGCATCGACCAGCCGTTGCACGAGCGTCCGCTCGTCGCCGGCGTGTTCGCGAACGAGGCGCGCGATGTCGCTCGCGGGCACGAGGTCGGTGAGCCCGTCGCTGCAGATCAGGATCGCGTCCTCGCGCTCGAGCCGGAACCGCACCACCTCGATGAAGTCCTTCTCCCGGGGGCTCCGCACCTCGGCGCCGAGCGAGCGGTAGACCTCGTTGCGGCGCGGATGGCCCATGGCCTCGCCCTCGGAGAGCTCGCCCTGATCTTCGCGGATCCCGATCGGCGAGTGATCGTGGGTGACCTTGTCGAGCTTTCCGGCGTGGAACCGGTAGAGCCTCGAATCGCCGACGTGGCCTACGGTGACGACGCCCTTCTCGACCAGCGCCAGCGTGACCACGCAGCCCATGCCTTTCCAGGCGGGATTCTCCCGGGCCAGCCCCGCGATCTCGTTGTTCGCCGAGGCGATCGCCTCGCGTACGCGATCCTCGGGGGATCCGTTCCGCTGTTCGAGCCGCTCGAGCAACCGGGCCAGCGCGGTCTCGGCCGCCATCTCGCCGGCCGCCTCGCCGCCCATGCCATCCACCACGATGAGCAGGCCGCGTTGGGCGTCGATGTGGAGGCGGTCCTCGTTGCGCTCGCGAACCAGGCCCGGGTGGCTCGCGCCGGCGAACCGCACGCCGTCGGAGCGTGCCGGGGCCTGCTCGTCCAGGACGACGATGCCGTTCGCGTCGGCGCGGCTAGGCAGGGTCATCGGTGCGAGCCGTCCACCACAGCCACGCGACGGTGCCGATCAGGGCGAGCACGAAGATCCATCGCAGCGCGAACAGCAGGGTCACGGGAGCGCCTCGCCCTCGAAGCGCAGCGTGATCGCGTCGGCAAGTCGGATCTCGGCGGGCGAAGGGAGGTCATGCGGCACCCCGCGCTCGAGGGCCTCGCCGTTCACCGTGGTTCCGAGCAGGCTCAAATCCTCGATCGAGAAGCTCCGGGCATCCGGGTGATAGCGGACCCGGCAGTGGGCGCGGGAGACGTCCGGCATGGTCGCGAGCTGGACGTCCGCGGCCGAGCCCTGCACCGCGCGTCCCACCGTCGTCTCGTGCCCGGTCATGCGAAAGCGGTGCGGGCCCGTCTCGTCCTCCCACGCGAACACCGCGAGGGCCTGGGCGCGCGGGACCTCGCCGACGGCGAGCCCTGAAAGCGCCGGCGCGGTGGCCGTCGCCTGCGCGAGTGCCATGGGCGCGCGCGCCTCGCCCGCCAGGGACCGGTCGTGCGTGCCCGCCCCGACACGGGGCGGCGGATCGAGGGCAGCCTCGCGCGACTCCGGGCTCGCGCGAGCCGGCTCGGAGAGCGTGGCCAGCCGGCGCGTTCGTTGGCCTTCGAAGCTCTCGGCGCCCGCGATCGCGATCTGCGAAACCACGAGCGCCCGCCCGCGCGGCACCGCCCCGTCCGGATCGCGCGTGATCCGCACCAGCCAGGGCCCCACCTTCTTATAGGGCAGGCGTGGCTTTCCGACCATCCCGCGCACCCGATCGAGCCGGGAAGGACGGTTCAGGGCGTCGAGCCTCTCCTGCAGCGCGCGCACCGCTTCGGCCGCGATCTCGTGGGCCAGGCTCTCGAATCGCTGCTGGTCGTCGCCATGGAGGTAGACATCGTAGGCGGCCGGCACGATCTTCGAGTAGCGCAGCTCCTCGACCTGCTGGAGCATGTTGGCGAGGATCGTGTCGATGATGTCCCGGCCGCTGAGCTTCTCGTCTTCCATGATGCCGGCTCCGTTCGGGCGCGCTGCGGAACGCGGGATGCTGGGGAGCGGTTCACGCCGGCCGGATGCCCGGTGGCGAGACTCGTGCCGTGCGCAGAATACGCGGAACAGGACCGTGAGGTTGCGGTCTGCCTCAAGCGTTTGCAAGGGGTGTTGTACGAACGCTGGATCCGGGAGGATTTCAGCGACCGTAGCTAAGGTCATCAGCGTGGATCGCTGAAATCGAATGCGCGATAGCGGCGCGATAACCTATTGAGACTCAAGAGGTCACGGGGGGGCGCTCGAGCCGCCTCAGACCCGACCCAGCACCAGCGCCGCACAGCGCCCGCCGAAGCTCTCCGCGAGCAGGAGGACCAACTGCGCGGTCATGGCCTCGCGTCGCATCACGACGCGGCACGGCGGGAGTCGGGGGTCGATGCGTTCCGTGCCGAGCGTGGCGGGAATGACGCCATCCTCCATCGCGAGCAGCGTGGCCACCGCCTCGACACCACCGCTCGCCCCCAGGGAGTGCCCGAGCGTCGGCTTGATCGACGTCAATGGGACCGCGCTCAGTCGCGAGCCCAGGACGGTCGCGAGCCCCTGGCACTCAGCGGCGTCATTGACCCGGGTACCTGTGCCGTGGGTCTTGATCCACCCGAGTCGGTCGAGCGGGATGCCATCGAGCGCCTGATGTGCTGCCCCCGCGACACCTGATCCATCCGGAGCGGGGCCGCTCATCGAGCCCGCCTCGCACACCAGCCCGAACCCCTCCACTCGAGCCCTCGGCCGCGCCCCCCGACGCCGAGCGTGATCGGCGGCCTCGAGGATCAGCACACCGGCTCCCTCCCCGAGTATCGTCCCGTCGCGGCGTTCGTCGAACGGACGGCAGGCGGGATCGCCGTCGCGCGGCTCAGAGAGTACGCCCGCCGCGCGCAGGTGCGTCACGATATCCTGCTGGAGCGGACATTCGGCCCCTCCCGCGACCATGACATCCGCGCGACCGGAGGCGATGTGAAAGCAGGCTTCTCCGATGGCGCACATCGCGGACACGCTGCCGGCCGAGACGTGAAGCACGGAGCCCTTGAGCTGGTGGCGGTGCGCCAGCGTTGCTCCACCCGCCCCGGTCATGAAGCGCATGAAGTCGGAGGGCCGGGGCGCCGACCAATCCCCGAGTTTCACATGGGCCCTGGCCGCCTCCATGAGGGCGGCCATGGGGCCGAGCGACGAGCCCTCGAAGACGCCGCAGCGCGCGGGGTCGAGCGCGCCGTCCACGAGGCCCGCGTCCTGCCACGCCTCCTCCGCGGCGGCGAGGAAGAGCGCGGCGCCACGGTCCAGGCGCCGCGAGTCGCCATGGAACGCGGGATCCGGAGCCCTCCCTGCCGGCAGCCCCGCGACCACGTCCGCCTGGACCGCGCTACGACCTTCGGACAATAGTCGGCGAAGTGCCTCACGGCCGGCACCGGCGGCGCTCACCGTGCCGATCCCGGTCACCCAGACCGATCGACCGTCCCTCATCGCTCAGCCTCCTCCAGCCGCTGCAGCATCTGGTTCGCGCGCGCCACCGCGGCCTTGGAAACGCCGAGGGGACCTTCCGAGACGGTTTGGAGCAGCGCGAGGTCGGGGTCGCCATGGTCGCTCGTGTGGATGCGGTACCAGCCGTGGGAACGGACCAGGTAGCTTCTCGCCTTTCCCCTGGGCACGGCCGGGGTCCGGAAGCTCAGCTCCGCCGAGTCACCGGTCTCCATCCGGTATGCACTCCCGTCGATCGCGGTGAGGAGCGGACGCAGATCCCTCCCATCCGGGCTCACCGCGCGATCAAGCCCCAGCTCGGTCACATTGAACGGGCGCTCGGCGGCCAGATCGAGCGCGACGCGGTCGAGCTGCCAGAATGAGGGCACGGACTCGAGCCGAACGCGCACCGTGTCCCCTTCGCAGCGTGACAGGTCGAGCGCCATCACCTGGCGCTTCGCGATCTCGGGGCCGGCCTCCCAGAACGTTCCCTGCGAGACCCAGCCTTCGGGCGTCCATACCTTGGCCGTCAGGAACGCCTCGCGAGCCAGCATCGCCCGC
>JBKJXJ010000157.1:0-3460 GCA_046716125.1 Candidatus Eiseniibacteriota bacterium | reverse complement strand
CTCATGTAGAGGCCGCGATGGAGCGAGGCGACCTCGGTCGTGTCCTCCATGTAGGACGTTACCCACACCTTGCCGGGATAGGTGGGGTCCGAGAGGATCTGGTGGGGTCCATGCCACTTGGCCCGGTGCACCGTCGTGTTCAGCGCCCCGATCTCCCCGGGGGCCGAGGTGTGATCGAACCCGGCCGAGAGCCTGGTCCAGTTGAGACCGCCGTCTAGAGAACGCCAGAGTCCGGCCCAGCCGCCGACGAAGATGGTGTTGCCGTTCCTGCGGTCCACCTCGGTGACGAACAGGCCGGTCGTGGGCAGCCCCCCGGCGGTCGAGGCGGGCTGCCAGGTCATGCCATCGTCCACACTGTGATAGAGCGCGCCGTTGGCGGTCACCCAGAGGCTCCGGGTAGGGACCGGCGAGCGCCGGTCCATCGAGAGCCCGTAGAGGAAGGCCGGATAGGGGAGGCCGCTCGAGGTCGGGCTCCAGGTGTCGCCCGAGTTCGTGCTGCGATAGAGGCGGAACTGGTAGGGCGCCTTGGAGGATTCTCCGATGGTCGCCCAGACGACGCCGGCCCGGGCGGAGTCGGCGACGACCGCGCTCGCGTTCCCACCGACGCCGTTCCACCCCGTCAGGACAGGATTCACCATCTTCCAGCTCGCGCCCCAGTCCTGCGTCCTCCAGAGCCCGATGTCGTAGTAGCCCGTGTAGAAGGTCCCGGCGTTCTGCGCATCCGCGATGCAGACCGGGACGGCGTTTTCGACGCCCGAAGTGATCCACCGGCCGGGCGCCGGGTTCGTGCTGAACGCGTTCGTGTACTTCCCGCCGGCGTAGCGCCAGACGAACTGGGAGGTGACCCAGTACTCGCCTTTTCCACTCAGCGCGTTCGCGACCCCGCCGTCGGGGATGCCGCGGGCGTGCTGACAGTCCGACCAGCCGATCTCCCAGGTCGAGCCGGTGTCGATCCTCGACCAGTTGAGCCCGCCGTCACTGCTCATGAACCTGCCGGCGTTGGCGGGAATCGGGCTGCACGCGTCGAGCCCGATGTTGATCAGGAAGGCATTCGGAAGGTCCCACCACACGGCGCCCGTATTGCCCGACACGACGCTCCAGCTGTTGCCCCCATCGGTGCTGCGCTTCACGAACCCGGTGTTGTCGGTGCTGGTGGAAACCGTCATCAGCAGCGTCCCGGGCGTGGAGGGATGAACCGCGAGGTCGAGCGCCTCATCCGCGCCGCTCTTCAGCACCCAGGTGCTCCCGCCATCGGTGCTCTTGTAGATGGCCCGCTTGGGGGCCAGCACCTTGGGGGCGATCGTGCCATCGGGGCCGGTGATCATGTACAGACTGTTGGCATCCGTCGGGTGAACGACCAGCTTGAGGGCGCGGAGCGCCTCGCTGGTGGGCAGGTCGTGGGTGACCGGCGTCCAATTGGCGCCGCCATCCAGGCTTCGCCACAGCAGCACCGTCGTGTCGGCGCTGCTCGCCGCTCCGGCCACGTAGACCGTCAGGGAGTGGCTGCGCGCCCAGCCGATCGCGGTGAAGAAGTGGTCCTGGAACTGCGACGGCCCCCCGGCCGCCTGCCACGACACTCCGGCGTTGGTGCTGCGGAACAGGCCGTTCCGGCCGCACGCGAGCGCCGACTCGCCGGTCGCGGGGCTCCACCGCACGCACGCGATGGACGTCCGGTTGATCCCGTCGTCCTTTCCCAGTCGCGTCCACGTCCCGGCGCCGGTCCGCATATAGATGCCGCTGAGATCCGAGCCCACCAGCACCTTGCCGGTCACGCTCACGTCCACCGAGAAGAACGCTCCGCCCCCACCCGGGCTGGCCTTGAGCCACGGGGGCTGGGCGGCCGCGGGAGCGATCCAGAGAAGCACCGCGAGGAGTGGGAGAACTCGCATGGTCGCGATAGGAAAGGTCCGGTCGATCGAGTATGAATGCAGGGGCACGAATCGTCCGTGAGGAGCAGCATTGACGGACCATCCCGTGACCGTCCCTCGAACCGGACGCAGTCCGGCCTGTTGGCGGCGAATTCTACGTCATTTCGTGCGTTTTGCATTATCAATCGGCAAATAGCAATTGGACGGAATTCGGGGTCTGCGGGGTCGCCGGAAGCTCACCCCCGTGGTGGAGGGGAGGATGAGCCGGGCGGTGGCCTCCGGGCCGAGTTTCGAGACGCTGAACGCCGCTCCGGCCGCGCTCGTCGGACCCCGATTGACCACGGCGGGGCGGTGGCCTAGCGTGCCCGGTTTCGCCCGCCCAACGCCCACCCGGAGCACGCCATGCCCCGTCCCGCCCCGTCCCGGTCGGTCCTTCTGACCACGATCCTGCTCATCGCGGCGGCCGTCCCGGCCGCCGCCGCGAGGCGCCCGATGATCGAGACCGACCTCTACCGTTTCGTCTGGGTCGCGGACCCCCAGATCTCGCCCGACGGCGCCCGCGTGGCGTTCGTGCGGGTCACCACCGACTCGACGGCGGACGAGTACCGCACCGCCATCTGGGTGGTCGAGGCCGCCGGGGGGCCCCCGAGGTCCCTGACCACGGGCCCGCGCGACGTGCAGCCGCGCTGGTCGCCGGATGGGCGCACGCTGGCGTTCGTGCGCGCGGCCGACGACAAGCCCGGACAGATCCACCTGCTCCCCATGACCGGGGGCGAAGCGACCGTGCTCACCCGCCTCAAGGGAGGCGCCTCATCGCCGAACTGGTCCCCGGACGGCCGCCGGATCGCGTTCTCGAGCCGCACCAATCCCACCCTCGACGACGACACCACGCGGGTGAAGCCGAAGAAGGAGCCGGGACGCGTCATCACGCGGCCGGTTTTCCGACTCAACAATGCCGGGTTCATTGATCCCGACCATCCCACGCACGTGTGGGTGGTGGATGCCGTCGGCGGAAAGCACCGGCAGCTCACGACCGGGCGGTTCAACGAAGGAACGCCCGTCTGGACGCTCGACGGGCAGGGGGTGTGCTTCACCTCCGACCGGCGCAGGCAGCCGTGGTTCGGCGACGACGATGTCGATCTCTTCACCGTATCGCCCAGCCTGGCGAAGCCGACCGACGGCGCCGGGTTCCGCACCCGCGTGGACTATGCCGGCGGCATCGGGGACTGGGTCGAGGCCGCCGACGGGCGCATCGCATTCGTCGGCGGCGCGAACCCGCCCGAGGTCCGTTCCTACGATCAGAACGACCTGATGATCGCGCCCGCCACCGGCGGGCCGGTGCGCGCGCTCACCGGCGCGTACGACTTCGACATCGGGGCGGGCATCAGTGCCGACCAGCACGCGCCGCGCGGAGGCGGCAAGCGCCCGCTCGCCTTCGCCGCCGACGGCCGAAGCGTCATCGCCGTGGTCGGGCGCCATGGCTCTGCGTTGCTGGCGCGGATCGACGCCACCAGCGGTGCGGTCGAGGAGCTGACCCCCGCCGGCCGCGAGGTCATCGCGGGCACCGCCACGCCCGACGCGCGGCGCTGGGC
>JBKJXJ010000156.1:0-2611 GCA_046716125.1 Candidatus Eiseniibacteriota bacterium | reverse complement strand
GGAAGCCCTGGTCTCCCGGCTCGGCCTCGCGGATCGCGTGCTGCTTACCGGTCTGAGGCGTGATGTCGCCGAGATCCAGCCGGCGTTCGACCTCTATCTGTTCGCGTCGCGGTGGGAAGGCCTTCCTCGGGTGCTGGTCCAGGCGATGGCGGCTGGACTGCCGATCATCGCCACGGACGTCGGTGGCGTATCGGACGCGGTCGTGGACGGTGACAGCGGGTATCTGGTCGCTGCCGGGGACTCCGCCGGCATGGGCCGTCGCCTGATCGAGCTCGCCGATGACCCGGCGCTGGCCCGACGGATGGGCGCGCGTGGCCGCGAGCGGGCGGATGAGTTCTCGGCACACCGCATGGCCCGCGATTACGAGAAGCTGTACACGCGGCTGGCTTCCGAGCGAGGGCTGATCCCCTCCTGACCACCGCGATTCGCGTGGAAAGGGGCCGATGGGGCGAAACCGCGATTGTCGCCCCGCGACCCATTTGATAGCCTCTTTCACCGACTGTTGCGATCAGTGACCCGGCGGAGGGATTCTTGACCAGTAACCAGGCGTTGGTGACCGGTGGTGCGGGGTTCATCGCCTCCAACGTGGTCCGTAAGCTCGTGGAGCGGGGCTGGTTCGTCAGGATCCTTGACGATCTCAGTACCGGGTATCGCGAGAACCTCGCGAGCCTCCCGAGCGATCGATTCGACCTGGTCGTGGGCGACATCCGGGACGCCGCGACGGTCCATCGCCTGGCGGCGGGGTGCCAGGCGGTCTTCCACCTGGCGGCGTCGGTGGGGAACCTCAAGTCCATGGAGCAGCCGCGCCTGGACGCCGAGATCAACGTGCTTGGGACGCTCTCGGTGCTGGAAGCGGTCAAGGCCCACCGGACGCCGAAGCTGGTCTACTCCTCCTCGGCGGCGATCTTCGGCGAGGTGCAGTACCTCCCGCTGGACGAGGCGCACCCGGCCGAACCGGATTCCCCATACGGCGTGACCAAGCTCGCCGCCGAGAAGCACTGCCTCGCCTACTCGAAGCTCTTCGACCTCGATATCGTCTGCCTGCGGTATTTCAACGTCTATGGGCTCAATCAGCGTTACGACGTTTATGGGAACGTCATCCCGATCTGGACCCGGCGGCTGCTGAATGGCGAGCCGCTGCTGATCTACGGCGACGGCGAGCAGACGCGCGACTTCATCAACGTAGATGACGTCGCCGAGGCGAACGCGCGGGCGGGTGAGACCCCGGGCCTGCGCGGCGCGTTCAACATCGGCACCGGCAAGGCGTTCACGATCAACCAGCTCGGCGAGGCGTTCCGCCACGTCGGCGGCCCGTCGCTCCGGATCGAGTACCGGCCGGCTCGCAAGGGCGAGGTCAAGCACAGTCAGGCCACCGTCGAGCGGGCGGTTAAGGCATTCGGCTTCCGGCCGGCGGTCGCGATCGAGCACGGTCTGTCCGACTACGTCGCGTGGATCCGGGAGGGGATGCCCTCGCGCGTCCCCGCGACGAGGAGCGGGGCATGACCGCCGCGAAGTCCATTCTTGTCACCGGCGGCCGGGGTTTCATCGGAACGAACCTGGTTCGCGAGCTGCGCTCCCGGGGCCACGACGTGACCACCGTGGATCTCGCGCACGCCGAGGATCCGAAGCACGTCCGGGCGGACGTGCGCAGTTACTGGCAGCTCGAACGGGTGTTCAAACAGCGCGACTTCGATTACGTCTACCACCTGGCCGCGGAATACGGCCGCTGGAACGGCGAGGACTACTACGAGAACCTCTGGCAGACGAACAACATCGGCACCAAGAACGTCCTCCGGCTCCAGGAGCAGCGCCGGTTCCGGATGATCTTCTTCAGCAGCTGCGAGGTCTATGGCGACTACGATGGCCTCATGAGCGAGGACGTCATGGACAAGCTCCCGATCAAGCAGATGAACGACTACGCGATCACCAAGTGGGCCGGCGAGCTGCAGGTGCTCAACTCGGCGACCATGTTCAAGACCGAGTCGGTCCGCGTCCGCCCGCTCAATTGTTACGGCCCGCACGAACACTACAGCGCATACCGCGGCGTGATCCCGATCTTCGTCTACAGCGCCTTGAAGGGGCTGCCGTACACGGTCTACGAAGGACACAAGCGGATCTTCGACTACATCGACGATACCGCCCGCACCTTTGCGAACATCGTCGACAACTTCATCCCCGGCGAGGTCTACAACGTCGGTGGGCGTCGCGAATGGGTCCATGACATCCGCGAGCTATCCGACATCGTTCTCAAGGCATGCGGCGCGGACGACCGGCTGGTGAAGTACAAGCAGGCGGAGGCCTTCACCACGCGGGTCAAGATCGTCGACATGTCCCGGGCGGAGCGGGATCTGAAGCACGACCCGAAGGTCGGGCTCGAGGAGGGGGTCGCCCGCTACGCGCGCTGGATGCGCGAGACCTATCCCGGCCGGGATGTGGCCTCGGTTCAGACGGCGGGCACGTGAGCGCGCACCTCGACCACTACCGCGGTCGGAGGATTCTCGTCACCGGTGGCGCCGGAGCGATCGGTTCGAACCTGTGCCGGCGCCTCGCGGAACTCGGCGCCGGGACCGTCGTCATCTTGGACGATTTCTCGTCGTCGTACGAGTGGAAC
>JBKJXJ010000155.1:0-4330 GCA_046716125.1 Candidatus Eiseniibacteriota bacterium | reverse complement strand
CCGGAGCCCAGCCCATCACGGCCGCCCACGAGCGCCGGATGGCAGCACACCTGCCGCAGCCGCGTGAGGGCGGCGAGGATCTCGACCTTGTTTCCCATGACGCCGTCGGGCGAGGCCTTGAGCCGCTCGACTGTCGCCCGCCCGCGCAGCAGCTCGGCGAGGTAGAGCTTGCGCTGCCCGGGCGTCAACTCGCACTCGCGGCGCTCCTCAATGCGATCGGGCAGTTCCGGCGCCACCGCTTCCTTGAGCCGGCGCACCATGACGGGCCGCAGTCGTGCGGCGAGCAGCCGGCGCGAGTGGGGCGGGGCGTCGGGGCGGTCGTAGCGCGCGGCGAATACCGACCTGCGGCCGAGATAGCCAGGATTCACGAACTGCATGATGCTCCACAGATCGAGCGCGCGGTTCTCGATCGGTGTCCCGGTTAGCGCCAGGCGATGCCTCGCGTTCAGCTCGAGCACGGCGCGGCTCACCGCCGCGCCGGGATTCTTGATGTTCTGGGCTTCATCGAGGATCGCGGCGCGCAGCGGGATGTCCCGCCAGCGCTCGATGTCCCGCCGCAGCAGGGCGTAGGTCGTGATGACGACGTCGTGGTGGGGAACCGCGTCGCGCAGCGTGTGGCGCTCCTCGCCGCTGGTGAGGGCCAGCACGCGCAGCCCGGGCGTGAACCGCTCGGCCTCGCGCTGCCAGTTGTAGACCACCGACGCGGGGCACACGACCAGCGTCGGGCCGCCTTCCGGGTCGCGCGCGCGCAGCCACTCGATCCACGCCAGGGCCTGGACAGTTTTCCCGAGCCCCATGTCGTCGGCCAGGACCGAACCCATGCCGAGACCCGACACGAACGCGAGGAAATCGACCCCGTCGCGCTGATACCCGCGCAGGATCCCTTCGAGACTCGCCGAGACTGGGACGCGCGGCAAGCCCGCGAAGTCTCTGACCCGCGCGCGCAGCCGCTCGACCTCGCGCGTCGTGCCGGCATCGCCGCCCAGGGCCTGGAGCGCGGCGAGGCTTTCGGGCCGGGCCTGGGCCAGCTGGGCGACCGTGAGTCGCTGCTCGCCGGCGCCGGCTTCGAGCCCCAGGTCCGCGAGCATCTCGGCCGCGGCGTCGAAGGTCTCGACCCAGTCGCGGCGCACCCATCCGGAGGCGAGCTTGACAAATCGCGTGCGCGCGGACCGGAGCTTGAGGAGGTCCGCCTCGGTGAGTGCGCGCCCCTCGGCCTGCCACTCGGCCGAGACCGTGAACCAGTCCACGCCGCTGGCGGTGACCGAGACGCGCGGACGGATCGCGCGCTCCTCGGCCAGCAGATGCTGCATGCGCGTGTTGCCGAGGAACAGCACGTCGCGCGGGCGCCGCTCCCACGCCTCGGCGAACGCCTCGAGGCTGCGCGTGCCGAGCCGGATCCACGCGGCGCTCTCGCCGGCGGCCGGCTCGGAAGCCCCATGCTCCCCATGCGCCCGGAGCGCCTTGCGCTTCACGATCGGAAGCTCGCCGAGCCACTGACGGGCCGGCTCGACCAGCGCCGCTTCCGGCATCTCGATCCAGACCGCGGATGCCGCGGACCCGTCGGTCTCGGGATCGGGCTCGGCCGCGGTCGGAGTCCCGGCCGCGAGCAGGCCTTCCGAATCGCCGATCGGTGCACGCTCCGCGGCGGCTTCGACCGCCCCCTCGACCGGCGCGAGCCTGAGCCAGCGGCCCTCGGAGTCCAGCTCGAAGCTCACCACACTCCGGGCCTCGACTCCGGGTCGCCACGCGTCATCTCCGGTGTGCGCGAAGACCCTGATCTGAAGCCAGTCGTCCTCGCCCAGGTCGAGGGTGACGACCGGGCGCGCGTGGTGGACACGGATGTGCGGGGCGAGCGCGTCGCCGACGCTGGCGAAGCTCGAGGCGAGCAGTTCGAGAAAACGCGCGCGTCCGATCTCGGGCACCTCGAGGCTGCCGCTGGTCACGAGGCGGCGCATGAGCTGGGGCGGTGGCTCCTCGGCCACCCGCCAGAACGCTCCGTCGGCGAGCACCAGGCTGGGATGAAGCTCGTCGTCCGATGGGAGGTACACGACGCTCTCGAGCGGTCGGAGCTTTCCGCCCGGCCAGCGCGCCGCGAGGATGATGCGCATGTCCACACCGTCACCGGAGCACAGCGGTACGATGTCGATCGACGCATCGCCCAGCCGGAGCCGCGCCCCGGCCACCACCCCTCCGGGCTCGCCGGTGGCGGGTTGGCCGCCATCGGTCCAGGTGGCGAGCGGCGAATCGGAGAAGCTGTCGAGCAGCCGATTGATCGTGCTCGCCTTGAGTCCGAAGCGCGCGCCGTTCTCGGACGTCTCGGCCAGCGTCACCGTCTTGGCGAGGAAACGGAGCAGGCGCGTGTGGGGGGGTGCGAGCAGCTGCGGATCCCGCCGCAGATCGGACGCGAGCTGAAGGACGTGTCGTGCGGTGCGCGGCGCATCGGCCATCTTCGGCGTCGTGAAGCGCACCTCCATCCAGACCCCGGAACGTCCCGGCTCGTCGGGCTCAAGGCCGAACACCGCGCGCAGGACGCGGGTCGGCGCCTCGCTGTGGCGCCGAGCCCAGCGCGCGAGATCGCCGGCCAGCTCGGCGCGCTCGCGCTCGGGGAGCGGCTGATCGTCGCGAGGGTCGGTTCCCGGCAGGGGCGGACGACGGACTTCGGCGCCGGCACCCTCGCGGGCCCGTCGCTGAGTGAACGACGCGGGGGTCATGGCGCGGTCGTGCCGCGCGCCATCGATGGCACGGGCGAGGGCGAACGCGTGCTTGCAGATCGGTCCCGCCGGGCAGGTGCACAGCGGGTCGGCCGAGCGGCCGTTCCACCTCCACGACGTCCGGTAGCTCCGGCTCCCGCGCACGTTCGCGCTGATCCGGTTCCCCTCCAGCTCGAGCGGGCCGACGCGGCCCTCGCTCAGATACGCGCGGCCGCGGCTCTGGATGTATGTCGGGAAGTGTTCGGCGTTGGCCCGGATGGCGTCGATCATCTCCGCCGCGAGATGGTCGATCATCGGTTCAGACTTCACGAGGCTGGTCCTGGGAGTCATGGCGGGCCGCCGCGTTGCGCCGCGCGTGGATCGCGCGGTCGAGCGCCTGCAGGAAGCGGGAACGGTCCCGAGGGTCGAACGGCCGCGGCCCGCTCATCACCTGGCCCGCGGCGCGCATGTCGGCGAGCAGGTTGCGCGTCGCCAGCACGTCGCCGATGTTCGACTCGGAGAAGGGGTGCCCGTTCGGACCCAGCGCGTGGACGCCCTTTCCGACGCATCGTGCCGCGAGCGGCACGTCCCCGGTGATCACGATGTCATCGGGGAGCGCGTGCGCGACGATCCAGTCGTCGGCCGCATCGAAACCCTGCTCGACCACCTCTAGGGCGACGTTTGCGTCGCTCGGAGTGCGCATCCATGAGGCCGCGACCAGGGTCACGCCGAGGTCATGGCGTCGGGCGACCCGATAGATCTCCTCCTTTACCGGACAGGCGTCGGCGTCCACGTAGATACGCAGTGCTGGACCTCCAGATGATGGCCACACCTCCCGTCCGGGAGGCTCACGGCGGGGTCGGGCGGCCGAACAGGGAACCATACCCCATGCGGGCGCCTGACGGGGTCTCTGATTCTGGAGCGGCTGGATTCGCGGAGAAGAGTGCCCGGGAAGGGTCCCTGGCCCGCCGGCTACGGTCGGCGGTCGGCGGCGCTGTGCTCGACGAGGAAACGCGGTCGCGGATCGCCGAATGTCGTCTGCAGCGGGAACTCGCGGAAGAGAGCATAGCCCGCGGGGTACGGCGGGGTGTGGATGAGGACCACCCGAGGGCCGGGCGAGCCGGCGAGCCACTTGCGGACCGGCCGCGCGTCCTCGTCCGCGCGCACCCGGACGGCGATCGCCTTGGCGCCGATCGCGAGCGCGCGTGAAACGATCCGGGATGACTGATCGGGCCCGGTCACGTTCACGAACTCCAGCTGGAGCGGGAGCGATTCTGCGAGACGGCGGAAGTAGCGCGCCGGGGCATCGTAGTACTGATTCCCGCCGTCCACGTCGGTGTCCTGCACGACGACAGTCTCCGAGAGGGTGAAGCGCACCGGGCAGTCGCCGATCACCGCGAACCCATCCTGGGCGCGGACCGGCGCCGAGCCGATGAGGGTGCCCTGGCCTTCGTATCCGAGCAGCTCGCTCGCCGCGCGATCGCACGGGTAGTAGACGTCCACGCCGAGCGAGGCCAGCCACCACGCCGCCTGCGCCTTGACCGGCGTATCGCAGCAGCCCACGACCAGGCGCGCGCCGCGCCGGACCGCGGGCTCGACCAGCGAGGCGATACCGTGGGTATCGACGAGCAACGCGACGT
>JBKJXJ010000154.1:0-21378 GCA_046716125.1 Candidatus Eiseniibacteriota bacterium | reverse complement strand
TCGAGGGGCTCTCCGCGATCGACCTGGCCGCCGCCTCGGTGTGCGCGCTCGGCGCCAGCGCCGGCGTGCCCGACGTGCGCGACCGGCTGGCCCCGTGCTACGTGCGCCCGGCGCAGGCCGAGGAACGCGTGCGCCACGCCGCCGTCGCCGGGGATCCGGTGGCGCTCCGTGCCATGGAGGACCGCGATCTCGCGCGCATCGCCGAGGTCGAGCGCGAGGTGTTCAGCGATCCCTGGCCCGAGTCGTTCTTCCGCGTCGAGCTCGCGCACGCCGGGATCCACGCCCGGGTCGCCGAGTTCGGCGGCGAGCTCGCCGGCTACAGCATGGCCTGGCTGGGCGAGGGGGAGGGGCACCTCGGGAACATCGCCGTGGTCCCGGGCCGGCGCCGGCGCGGCATCGCGCGCCGCCTGGTCGAGGATCTGCTCGGTCACGCCCGCGCCCATGGCGCCGATCCGCTCACGCTCGAGGTGCGGGTCTCGAACTTCGCCGCGCAGGGACTCTATCGCGCCCACGGATTTCGGCTGGCCGGGCTGCGGCGCGGGTATTATCGTGACACGGGCGAAGATGCGTTGATCATGGAGTGGCGTGCGTCGGCGGCCGGGGGCTCCCGGGCTGCCGATGCGAAGACCCCGGAGGCCCGGTCGACCCTGCCATGAGCTGGCTCAAGCGCGAGCGCAAGCGGATCAAGGCCACCGACAAGTCCGAGCGGCCCGAGCTTCCCGAGGGGCTGTGGACGAAGTGCGAGAACTGCGGCGAGGCGCTGTTCCAGACCGTCCTCGAAGCGAGCCTGTGGACCTGCCCGAAGTGCGAGCACCACTTCCGCATCGCCTCGCGCACCTACATGAGCATCCTGGTGGACGAGGGTTCCTTCGATGAGCGCGACGCGAGGCTGGTCGCGGGTGATCCGCTCGAGTTCAAGGACGCCCGGATGCGCTATCCCGATCGTCTCAAGACCGCCCAGGAAGAGACCGGGATGCGGGACGGGCTGCTCGCCGGGGTCGCGTCCCTGGGCGGCAAGCCGGTCAGCGTCGCGATCATGGACTTCTTCTTCATGGGCGGCAGCATGGGCTCGGTGGTCGGCGAGAAGGTGGCGCGCGCGATCGAGCGCGCGATCGCCGAGCGGCGCGCGCTGGTCGTCGTCTCGGCCACCGGGGGTGCTCGGATGCAGGAGGGCATCCTCTCGCTCATGCAGATGGCCAAGACTTCGGCGCTCCTGGCGCAGCTTCAGAGCGAGCGGCTGCCGTTCGTCTCGATTCTCACCGACCCCTCGACCGCCGGCGTCCTCGCGTCGTTCGCCTCGCTCGGCGACGTCATCCTGGCCGAGCCCGGGGCGCTCGTGGGATTTGCGGGCGCACGGGTCATCCGCCAGACCATCGGGCAGGATCTGCCGAAGGGCTTCCAGCGCGCCGAGTTCGTCCTCGAGAAGGGATTCATCGACCGGATCGTCCACCGTAAGCACATGCGCGAGGAGGTCGGGCGGTTGCTCGAGTTCTTCTGGCGCTCCACCCGCGGCTTCGCTCCCGAGGGCCAGCCCTCGCCGCACCCCTTCCACGCCGGGTCGCCCTCGGCGGACGGGAACGCTGCTCCGGACATCGTGAAGCGGTGAGCCTCCGTCTCCAGCATGCCCTCGAGGCGCTCTATGGTCTCGAGCGCCGCAGGGACAAGCACGATCTCGACGGCACGATCGCGTTGTTGCGCGCTCTCGGCGACCCCCACCGGCGGTTCCGCTCGGTCCATGTCGCCGGGACCAACGGCAAGGGCTCCGTGTGCGCGCTCATCGAACGCGTGCTGCGCGAGGCGGGCCACCGTACCGGGCTTTATACCTCGCCCCATCTTGTGGACTTCCGTGAGCGCATCCGGGTGAACGGCCGCTGGGCCGACGAAACCTGGCTCGAGCGCAAACTCGACCACATCGAGAGCCTGCCCGAGGGGAAGGACCGCACGTTCTTCGAGGTGTGCACCGCCCTCGCGTTCGAGTACTTCGCCGAACAACAGGTCGAGATCGCGGTGGTCGAGGTCGGCCTCGGCGGCCGGCTCGACTGCACCAACGTCATCATGCCCGAGGTCAGCGTCATCACCTCGATCGCCCTCGACCACACCGAGATCCTCGGCGACACGATCGAGAAGATCGCGTTCGAGAAGGCGGGGATCATCAAGGCGAGCGTGCCGGTCGTGATCGGTGGCATGCCCGAGGCGGCGCGCACGGTGATCGAAACGATTGCGCGGGAGCGGCGGGCGCCTGCGGTGCCGATCGCCGATCGGGACCCCTCGGCCGCACCCCCGGACGCGCCGGACATGCTCGCTGGCGTCAACCGCGTCACGGCGCTGGCCGCGCTGACCGCGCTGGTCGCACGGGGCTTCGACATCCCGGGAGACGCGATCACCCGCGGACTCGCGGCGGCGCGCTGGCCCGGCCGGCTCGGGTCCAGCCCCAGTGAGCCGCGCCTCTGGTGGGACGGCGCTCATAACGAGTGCGGCGTGCGACACCTCGTCGGGTTGTGGACGCGGTCGAACGCCCGCACGCGCCCTCCGGTCGTCGTGCTCGCCCTTTCGAATGACAAGGACGCGGCGGCCATCCTGCGGGCGCTGCACGAGGGATTCCCGGACGCCCGATTGATCGCGACGCGCACGCGCAGCGAGCGCGCGGTGGATCCCGCCACCCTGGCCGCCCTCGCGACGGAGGTGGGATTCACGGCCGAGGCGCTGCCCGACGTACCGACCGCGGTGCGACGCGGATTGGACGCGGCGGACCCGGGCATCGTCCTCCTCACCGGCTCGCTGTTCGCCGTGGGCGAGGCGATGGAGGCCTTCGGCGGGGCGCCGGGGGAGATGCTATGAGCCGGTTACGGGGCGCCGCGCTCGCGGTGATGATCGGCGCCTGGCTCGCCGCGACGCCCGCCCACGCCCAGCGCGCGGGGGCCGCCGATCCTCCGCTCAACCTCTCGGCCGACAACGTGAGCGGGACCCGCGGCCCTGAGGGCGACATCGTGCTCCTCAACGGCAACGTGCACATCACCCGCGGCCGCACGGTCATCACTTGCGAGGCCGCGCGCTACCTGCGCACGCAGGGGATGCTCTTCCTCGACCGCAGGGTGCGCATGGTGGACAGCACCACGACCATCACGTGCGAGCACGCCGTCTATGCCGAGGAAAGCGACATCCTCCAGCTGATCGGCAACGTGGTCATCCGCGATCGCGACGCCGTGCTCAGGGCCCCGAGCGGGACGTACGACCGGCGGCATGGCCGCGCCGACCTCTACGGGGGCGTGTCCGCCGCGGACAGCAGCCAGAAGGTGAACTGTGACCACATGGTGTATTTCCGCAGAGAGCGACTCCTGCAGGCGCGCGGCCGCGTGGTGGGGGAGGACCTCGAGAATCGGATGACGCTCTCCGCCGACTCGGTGGACTACGACCGCGCCGGCCACGAGGCGGTGGCCCGCGGGAATCCGATCCTCACGTCGCGCGACCGGGACGGCAAGGTCGCCGAGATCCGCGCGCTGACGCTCAAGGTCAACAACGAGTCGCGGATCGCCGAGGCGATCGACTCGGTCCGCGTGGTCCGCGACACGCTGCAGGCCCGCGCCGACTACGGGCTGTTCGACGATCGAGCAGACCGCGGCTGGCTGCTGGGCAAACCGCGGGCGTGGGATGACGAGACCACGGTGAGCGGCGACACGCTCGAGATCTGGACCGAGAAGCGCGCGCTGCGGCGGTTCGTGGTCCGCGGGGGCGCGGTGATCGACTACGCGGGTGCGCGTCCCGACACCCGCGGGGAGACCAGCCGGCTCTCGGGCCAGCGCGTGGACGTGTTCTTCTCGAATGACGTGATGGACAGCCTGGTCGCCGTGGGCAAGGCGCGAAACGACTATCGGGCCGTGCCCCGCAGCGGCCGGACGCCGGAAGCGAACCGGGCGGAAGGGGACACGATCACCGTCTACTTCCTGGACCGCAGGGTGGATCGCGCGATCATCCAGGGCACGGCGACCGGCGAGTACCGCTTCGCCGTGGCCCCCGGCGACACGACGGCCGCGCGCACGGAGGTCGTGCGCTACGACGCGCCCCGGATCGAGTTCATCGTACCCAAGGACCGCATCGTGCTCGACCAGCGCTCGCACCTCGTCTACAAGGAGATGGAGCTGCGCGCGAAGCGAGTCGAGTTCGACAGCGAGCGCCAGACGCTGGTCGCGACCGGCGCGCCCAGGCTCGTGGACCGGGGCGAGGAGGTGAGCGGGCACCTCATGTCCTACGACATGGAGACCCGGACCGGGAACATCTATCAGGCCGAGACCGCCTACGAGAAGGGCCTCTACCACGGCCGGCGGATCCGCAAGGTGGGCGACCAGGAACTCGAGGTGATGGACGGTTCCTACAGCACCTGCGAGAACGACCCGCCGCACTACCGATTCGCGTCCCACCGGATGAAGGTCTACCTCAAGGACAAGCTGGTGGCGAAGCCGGTGGTGTTCTACGTCAAGAACGTCCCGCTCCTGGCGCTGCCGTTCTATCTCTTCCCGATCAAGCCCGGGCGCCACTCCGGATTCCTGTTCCCGCAGATGGAGTTCGGCTTCAACAACCAGTCAGGGCAGTTCATCCGAAACGCCGGCTACTACTGGGCGCCCAACGACTACTTCGACGTGACCCTTTCCGGCGACTACTACCAGGCCGAGCCGTCGTGGATGCTGCGCGGCGACGGGGTCTACAAGGTGCTCTACAAGGTGGATGGGCGGGTGAGCGGCAGCTTCGTGCGCAGCGAACTCGATCAGGACGAACGCTGGAACCTGTCCGCCGACCACTCGCAGGAACTGGGCGCCCGAACGCGACTCGTCGCGCGGGCCGACTTCGTCTCGAGCCGCGACTTCCGGCGCGAGGCGGGGTTCGGCACGCCGTTGTCGCAGCGGCTCAACCGGTTCCTCACGTCCAGCCTGTCCTTCTCGCACTACGCCGCCTGGGCGAGCTTCAACGTCGTGCTGGACCGGCGACAGGACCTCGATGCCGACGAGGGCCTCAAGCTTCCCACGGCCGTCCCGGGCCAGGCCGCCACGCTCCCCAATCTGGTCGAGTCGGTCCCCAGCGTGTCGGTCACGTTCCCCACGCGGACGCTGGGCACGCTCGGCTTCCTCAAGAACACGGGGCTCGCCAAGCCGCTCTCGACCATGTATTTCGCGCTCAACAGCCGCTACCTGAGATACCGCGAGCGCACCGGAGTGCTCGACGACTCGCTCGTGATCCGGCAGCGCGGGATCACCCGCAGCGCGGTCGCCAGCAACGCCTCGCTCAGCGACTCGCGACGACTGTTCGGCTGGCTCAACATGGCGCCGGCGATCAACATCAACAACGTCGTGTTCGACCACGACGAACTCGGGAAACAATTCGCGCCCGCGACGACATGGGGCGCGTCCATGACCGCGAGCACGACCTTCTACGGCAGCTTCCGCCCCACCATCGGCCCGCTCGTCGGCCTGCGGCACGTCGTGTTCCCGAGCGCGTCGGTGTCTTACAGCCCCGATTTCGAGCAACTGACCTTCGTGGACGTGAACGGCATCCGTCAGCAGCGATTTCGCAGCTTTGGCAGCATCGGCATCTCGGGGTTCAAGAGCGCCCGCATGAACTTCTCGCTCTCCCAACGGCTCCAACTGAAATACAAGAAGGCCAATCAGGTGCAGCGGCTCGACAACCTCCTCTCGTGGGACATCAACGGCTCGTACAACTTCCTGTGGCGCGAGCAGTTCCTCAAGCGCGGGCTCTCGAACCTCAACTCGAGCGTGCGGCTGCAACCGCCGGGGCGTTTCGGGGCCGACGTCTCGTGGGTCACCGACCCCTACTCGCAACGACCCATCCGCTCGCTGGGCTACAACATGTGGCTGGCACTGAGCGGCAGCACCGGCCGGCGCCCCGAGGGCACTGGCGAGGGCAGCGGCGAGGTCCCGCTCGACGCCCGGCCGGTCGAAGAAGTGGACTTCGCCGAGCCCTGGAGCCTGAGTCTCGCCTTCTCCTCGTCGGGTGGCTACGGAAGCCAGTCGCGCTGGGTGAGCGCCCAGACCCTGAACTGCATCGGCCACTACGGCCTCACCCGCTCATGGCGCATGGACTACACGGCCGCCTACGACGTCACCAACCACGAGATCCTGACCCAGAGCCTCGGCCTCACGCGCGACCTCCACTGCTGGCAGGCCAGCTTCACCCGCACCTTCTACCCCGGCGGAGAGGCCGAGTACTACTTCAAGCTCGGCATCAAGGATCAGAAGGAGATCTACCTGGAGCGCGGCTCCCGCGAAATGAGCTTCGGCGGCATCCGGTAGGACCCCGACGCCCCCGATACGACCGCGCGTGAGTTCGAACGACACCCGCGCCGCAACCCCACGCCCCGCCAGAAAAGCGTTGACACCCGCTCGCCCGGTGCGAAGCTGTCGTCCGAGCCGCCACCCGCACGGGTCCCGGTGGGACCTATAGGAGGGATCCTGATGAACAAGGGTGAGCTGACGAAGTCGTTCTCGCGTCGTACAGGGATGTCGCTGCGCCAGTCGAAACGCGCCATCGACTCGCTGTTCGGCCTCGAAGGCAAGCAGGTCGGTCTGATTCCCGCCACGCTGGCCCAGGGCAAGGCCATCCGGCTGTCGGGGTTCGGAACCTTCGAGACCCGGCGCCGCGCGGCGCGCCCCGGCCGCAATCCCCGGACCGGCGAGCCGCTCATGATCCAGGCCGCCCGGATCCCGGCGTTCCGCGCCGGGCAGGGGCTGAAGGACCGGGTTCGCAAGTAGTCCGCTTCGCGTCTCTAAGGGCGGGGGCGACCCGACACGTCGTCTCCGCCTGCCTGGAACCCGCGCCGGCGCTCGGGCGGGTGACCTCGTGACTCGCTGGCGTGTGACGTGTGACGGGTGCGGCGCGGGCGGCTGGATCGGCCCACGCCATGAGGCTCCGGCCGCGGTCTTCGACGCGTGGTGCGAGGGCTGCCAGCGCCCGCATGCGCTGACCGACCGGCCGCCGCCGTCGGCCGCGTGTCCGCGCTGCGAGGGGCCGCTCACGCTCGGCGAGCCGCGCTTCGAGGAGTTGCTCGGCGATGCTCAGAACCTCGCCGCCGTCCTCCACGCGTGGTGCGGCGATCCCGGGCCGCTCGCCGCCCTGCTCCCCGACCGCCCGCGCTTTCTCGACGAACCCATCCGGCCCGAAGCGCCGCCCGCGGAACTCCGTGTGGTGCCGGCAGCGCCCGTGCTCGTGGGTGATCACATGGAGGCGCGCTGGAACCGGGCGGCGACGCTCCTCATCCGGGCTGTGGCCTCCTCACAGGGAATGCCCGATGCCGCCACCATCCGTGCGGCGCGGGCGGAGGCCGGGGAGCCCTCCCCCTACAGGAGCGACCACACCGTGGGCCGGCTGCTCTGGACGCTTCTGATCGAGCGCGCCATCACGGCGAATCGAGTCCCCACCGTCGCCGACGGGCTGGTGCTCCGCTCGGCCGAGCAGGAGCTCGAGTTCCGCACCTTCTGGGACCGCGCGCTCGTGGTGCAGGGTTACGCCGTGCTGGGGATGAAAGCGCAGGCGGGCGATGCCGCCGCGGCGCTCGCGGAGGAATTGCTCGGACGTCTGGCGGCAGAGCCGTTCGCTCGCGGTCCGGCCGGCGCCTGGCTGAGCGCGGCGCTCGCCGTGGTGGTGGCCGGGGTGCGGGAGCGCCGGCCGGGTGATGCGCTCGCCGCGGTCCGCACCCTGATGGAGCGGCCGGACGTGAGCCGCTACCGGGTACCGTGCAACGCGTGCGGCCACGGCTCGTTGGGCGTCGAATCGCTCGAAGACAAGGGACACGGGGACTGATCCGACGCGTCACCGTCGCTCCCGTGGTAGCTTTTCCGCTCCGTCGTGTGACGCGAAGGATCCAGGCCCGGCCGCAGTCGGTGAACCGAACATGCCATTCATCCCGATCTCCCAGCTCAAGCCCGAGACGACCGAGCCGAACGGCAAGGCGAGCGACCGCCACGGCTCGACTGGCGGCTCGCCCCCAGGGGGCGATGGGGCCGTGGACCTCCGCATCACCGGGATGCACTGCGCCTCCTGCGTGGCCTCGGTCGAGCGTGCGCTGGGCAACGTGCCGGGCGTCGCGGAGGCGAGCGTCAACCTTGCGACCGAGCGCGCGCATGTGCGCCTGACGGCGCCGGTCGCGGTGGAGCGTCTGGCCGCCGCGGTCGAGGAGGCGGGCTACGGGGCGCGCGCCGTGACCTCGGCCGTGCCGGACGATGCCGAGCAGCGCGAGCGCGCCGCCGAGCTTAAGGCCCTCACGCGGCGGTTGATCGTCGCCGCTGCGCTCAGCCTGCCCGTGCTCGTGCTCGGGAACTTCGGGATGCTCCCCGCGTTCCGCGGGATCGACATGGGGACCCAGAACTGGCTGCAGCTCCTGTTCGCCACTCCCATCCAGTGGTGGGCGGGCCTGCCCTTCATGCGCGGCGCATGGAACGGCATCCGCCACCGCTCCGCCGACATGAACCTGCTGATCGGCGTGGGGACGCTCGCCGCCTACCTCTACTCGCTGGTGGCGACCGTCGCTCCCGGCGCGTTCCGCGCCGCCGGCGCCGAGCCTCACGTCTATTTCGACACGGCGGCGGTCATCATCACCCTCATCCTGCTGGGCCGTCTGCTGGAAGCGCGCGCCCGGGCCGGCACGTCGAAGGCGATGCGACAGCTCCTCGACCTGCGCCCGAAGATCGCGCACCGCGTTGACGGCAGCGTGACCAGGGATCTGCCGCTCGACGAGGTCGTCACGGGCGACCTGCTGGTCGTGCGGCCGGGCGAGCGGGTCCCTGTGGACGGGCGCATCGTCGAGGGACGCACGACCATCGACCGTTCGATGTTGACCGGCGAGCCGCTCCCGGTCGAGGTCGGTCCGGGCGATGCCGTGGTGGGCGCGACGGTCAATCAGTCCGGCGTCTTCAAAATGCGCGCCGAGAGGGTGGGCGCCGAGTCGGTGCTCATGCAGATCGTGAGGCTCGTCCAGCGCGCCCAGGCAGGCAAGGCGGCGGTGGCGCAGCTGGCCGACCGCATCGCCGCGGTGTTCGCGCCGGTCGTCATCACCATCGCCATCGCCGCGTTCGTGCTGTGGTTCGACCTGGGACCGGCCCCGCGCCTCGCCCACGCGATGCTCGCCGCGGTGGCGGTCCTGATCATCGCCTGTCCATGCGCCCTCGGCCTCGCCACCCCGACCGCGCTCATGGTCGGCACCGGACGCGGGGCGGAACTCGGCGTCCTGCTCCGCGGCGCCGAGGCGCTGGAAGCGGCGGAGCGGATCGACACGGTCATCTTCGACAAGACCGGCACGCTGACGCGTGGAAGGCCGACGCTGGTGGACATCGTCCCCGCGGCCGGCGTGGATCCGGTCCGGTTGCTCCGGACGGCGGCGGCCCTGGAGCAGCACAGCGAGCATCCGCTCGCCGCCGCGATCGTGACCGGCGCGCGCGTGCGCGGCCTGGCGTTCGCCGAGTCCACCGACCTGGCCGCCGTCCCGGGCCGCGGGGTGATGGCGCGGCTCGACGGCCGGCCGGTCGTCCTCGGCACGCCGGCGCTTCTGGCCGAGCACGGTGTCTCCACGATGGCACTGGAGACCGAGCGCGCGAGGCTCGAGGCGCTGGGGCGGACGGTGGTGGCGGTCGCCGAGGGTGGCGAAGCGCTCGGACTGCTGGCGGTGAGCGATGGGCTCAAGTCCGACGCGGCCGCCACCGTGACGGCGCTCGGAGGCGCCGGGATCGAGGTCTGGATGGTGACCGGCGACAACGCGCGCACCGCACATGCGGTCGCGCACGAGGCGGGGATCGCCCCCGAGCGCGTCCTCGCCGAGGTGCTGCCTGGCGGCAAGAGCGATACGGTCTCGCGGCTCCAGACGCGCGGACGGAAGGTCGCGATGGTGGGCGACGGCATCAACGACGCGCCCGCGCTGGCGCAGGCCGATCTCGGGGTGGCGATGGGCGGCGGCACCGACATCGCGATGGAGGCGAGCGGGGTCACACTGGTGCGGGGGGACCTGGCCGGCGTGCCGCTGGCGCTCAGGCTCGCGCGCCGCACGCTTCAGGTCATCCGCCAGAATCTGTTCTGGGCGTTCATCTACAACATCCTCGGCATCCCGGTGGCCGCGGGGCTGCTCTACGTGCTGCTGCGGCCGGGCGGTCCGATCGGACCGGTGCTCGGCTGGGAGGGCACGCTCAATCCCATGCTCGCCTCGCTCGCGATGGCGTTGTCGAGCGTGTCGGTCGTGGTCTCGTCGCTTCGACTGCGGAGGTTCGTCTGATGGATCCGGCGGCGTTCTGGGTGACGGCCGGCGGCGTGGCGCTCGCCATCGCCGTCAATGTCTACTTCTTCTCGCCCGCGAAGCCGGTGGTCGCCGCACCGCCTGTCGACGCCGGACCGCAGATCGCCCGCGTCCACGTGCGCGGGGGCTACGATCCCGCTCGCATCGAGGTACGTGCCGGCCGGCCCGTGCGCCTCCTGTTCCGGCGCGACGAGGTCGATGGCTGCTCGGACACCGTCCTGATCCCCGAGTGGGGCATCTCCCAACGCCTGCCCGCCTACGAGGAGACCGTGGTCGAGTTCACGCCGACGACGCCCGGCGAGTACGAGTTCACCTGCGGCATGCACATGATGCGCGGGAGCATCGTAGTGACCTGACGTGAGTCCCCCGAACCGGCACGGCAACGGCGGTCGGCGGGGATGGGAAGGCGGCGGGGGCGTCGAGGGCGAGCGGGAGCCTAAGCCAGTCCCCACTGCTCCAGTTCGTCCTCGTCGAGGCCGAGCAGGTGCCCGACCTCGTGCTGGACGGTGATCTTCACCTCGCGGGCCAGCTCTTCGCGGTCGGCGCACGCGCGCAGCAGGTTGCGGCGGAAGAGATAGATCGCGCCCGGGGCGCCCGGCAGGTCGGTGGTCGCGCGCTCGAGCAGATGGCGCCCGACGAAGAGCCCGAGCACGTCGGGGGAGATCGGGGGCTTCTCGGCCCTCAGCACGTCCAGGTCGGGCATCGCCTCGACCAGCACCGGCAGTTCCTCCAAGTGCTTTCGGACCCCGGCCGGCAGCTCGAGCAGGCGCGCTTCGACCAGCGCGTCGAACTCCGCGTCGTCCACGTCGAGCGGCAGCGGGAAGCGCTCGGGGTCGATCTCGCGCGCGAACCGGAAGTGCGCGTCGGCGGTCTCGGCATCGCCCAGCAGTTCGAGCGTCTTGGCGAGCAGCGCGTGCGATTCGGCCGAATCGGGATTGATCGCCAGCGCCCGGTCCGCATCGTCGCGGGCCGCGGTCAACTCGACCAGCTCGTAGTGGGCGGCGGCGCGCAGGTGGAAGAACAGGGCCGGATCCGCCGAGCTCTCGGCCCCGCGCAGCGCGGCCAGAGCGCGCGCGGCATCGCCCTCGTCCAGCGAGACGGCGGCGTCCACCACGCGCAAATCCGGATGGCCCGGCCGGATCGCGAGCAGCGCTTCGAGCGCGATGCGCGCGCCTTCGGTCTTGCCCTCGTCGAGCAGATCCCAAACCTGCTCGACCGAATCCCACTGCGTCTCGTCCAGCGTCTCGTAGGCCATGTGCCGCGCACCTCCCAGGGGCAGGCAGACTAACGCGGAAATGAAGGCGACGCACGCGCCGAAGCTGATAAAGTCCCCGGCGACGGAAACGCCACTCCCGGGAGGGCTCGTCATGACTCAGACCCAGACGTTGAAGAAGCTCCAGCGTATCCACTGGCGGACGCTCAACAGCCACCTCAAGCGTGCCTACCGGGAGGGGTTCGAGGCCGGACTGACGCGGGCGCACGGGCAGGGCCGGCGCGGCCGAACGATCCGGGGCGACGCCACGGTGAACGGTCTGGTGCGCCTGATCGAGCGGCACTTCGGGCTCGAGCGCTACGGCTTCGAGGTGCGGGTCGTGCACGCTCATTCGGGGCGGCGCGTTCCTGGCGCCGATCTGCTGGTCAAGTACCGGGTGGACGAACGGGAGAGCTAGGCGGGGCGCCCCCCTTCCGTGGCGGGCTCCCCCCGCCCCCGGCTGCGGGCACATCTCACCGTAGCGGCCGCCCCGCGCGTGGCATAGACTCCACCCGCTCCGACCCCGCGCTCCCCTCCTGGAGGTCCCCATGCCGCGTTCCCTGCGCTCCGCCCTGATCGCGCTGGCCGCCGCACTCACGTGCGCGCCCGCCACCCGTGCCGCCGACGCCCCGACCTACCGCACGCCGCCCAAGGTCGTTGCCGATATCCTCGACGCCCCGCGCGTTCCGCGCGGAACGCCGAGCGTGTCGCCCGATGGGGCCCGCCTGCTGCTCTCGGACCAGCCCACGCTCATCCCGCTCGCGACCCTGGCCGAGCCGGTGGAGAAGCTCGCCGGCCTCGAGCTGTTGCCCGCGCTGCGCGCCGGCCGGCAGCAGTTGAAGAGCGCGACCAGCGGATACTCGATCGTGACCGTCGCCGGCGGAGCGAAGGTGCGCGCCCAGCTTCCCGCCGGGGCCCGCGTGGGGACCAGCGTGTGGTCCAACTCGGGCGCGCGCCTCGCGACCGTGGTCTATGCCAAAGGTGGCGCCGAGCTCTGGATCGTGGAGGCCGCGACGGGGGCCGCGCGCCGCTGCGAAGGGGTCCACCTCAACACGGCAATCCCCAATGCACCCGAGTGGTCGAACGACGACCGGTTCATCTGGTGCGCGCTGGTGCCGGCGGACCAGCCGGCGCTGGGTGCGTCGAGCCGCATCCCTCAGGGGCCGCAGGTGCGAGTGGGCGCGGGGCGGCCGACGCCGCAGCGCGCCGCCCGCGACGTGCTGCGCAATGCCGACGACCAGGCCCGGCTCGCGTGGTTCGCCGTCTCTCAGATCGCGCGCGTCCCGGTCGATGGCGGATCGCCCCAGTCCTTCGGCAAGCCCACGCTGGTTGGCGGGTGGGAGATCTCGCCGGACGAGAAGCACGTGGTCGTGGACCGGCTGGTCGAGCCCGTGCCGCTCGGCTTCCCGATCTATCTCTTCCCGCGCGTCACCGAGGTGTGGGGCGCCGACGGCAGCATGGTCGCGAAGCTCGGCGACGTGCCGCTCAATGACCGGAGCGCCATCTCGAGCGTGGCGCCCCTGGGGCCGCGCGAGCCGCTCTGGTCGCCGGACGGCCGGTCCATCTACTTCTTCTCGTGGCAGGACGCGGCGGGCGCCGATCCCCTCAAGGCGATCAAGGACACCTCGCTCGCCCAGCCCGGGACCGACCGGCTCATGCGGCTCGACGCGCCGTTCACCGGCGAGGCGCGCGAGGTATGTTCCAGCGACCATCAGTTCGCGGGCGTGTGGTGGACCCAGGACGGGAAGCGGCTGCTGTTCCACGAGGAGTACCAGCCCCGCCGACGCGTCCGCACCGGGTGGATCGACCCCTCCGCGGCCAAGCCGCAGCGGGTCGTGCGGGTGGATCGCTCGACCGAGGGTGTCTACGACGATCCGGGCCGGCCATTGCTCAAGCGCGTCGGCCATCAGCCGAGGGCGTGGACCACCGCGGACGGCGCCGGTCTCTATCTCACCGGCGACGGGTTCCGCAAGGACGGGCAGCGCCCGTTCCTGGATCGCATGGACTTCGCGACCGGCAAGACCACGCGGCTCTACGAGAGCGCGCCGACCCACCTTGAGCCGGTGCTCGTGCTGCTCGCGGCGGACGGCAAGCGCTTCATCACCATGCGCCAGTCCAACCGCGAGGCGCCGAACTACTTCGTGCGCAACGCGGGGGAGAAGCTGGGGCGGGCGCTGAGCACGTTTTCCGATCCGGCGCCGGCGTTG
This sequence comes from Candidatus Eiseniibacteriota bacterium, assembly GCA_046716125.1. Classification (GTDB taxonomy): domain Bacteria; phylum Eisenbacteria; class RBG-16-71-46; order RBG-16-71-46; family RBG-16-71-46; genus WS-11. The sequence goes on along the minus strand of JBKJXJ010000154.1, from coordinate 7,634 downwards.
ACGGCGTCGCAGCGCATCCAGTTCAAGTTCACGCGCCCCGATTCGGTCCAGCTCAACGCCGAGGCGGTGCTGCCCGCCGATTGGAAGCCGGGTACCCGGCTTCCGACCGTGTTCTGGGTCTATCCCAACGACTACCGCTCGGCGGCCGCGGCCTCGCAGAACCGGCGCTCGCCGAACCGCTTCCCCTCGCAGAGCCCGCTCAATCCGGAGGTGCTGGTCACCCAGGGCTACGCGGTGGTGTACGCCGACATCGCCGTGGTGGGGACCAATGACCAGTACGTGAAGGAGATCGGCGTCAGCGCCAAGGCCGCGATCGACGAGTGCGCGCGCCGGGGCTTCACCGATCCCGAGCGGGTCGGGGTCGGGGGGCATTCGTACGGGGCGTTCTCGACCGCCAACCTGCTGGCCCACACCGACCTGTTCAAGGCCGGGACGGCGAGCGACGGCGCCTACAATCGCACGCTGACGCCGTTCACGTTCCAGGCCGAGGAGCGCACGCTCTGGGAGGCGCGCGACACCTACCTCCAGATGTCTCCGTTCCTCCATGCCGGGCAGATCAACGAGCCGCTCCTGCTGCTCCACAACCTCGACGACACCAACGTCGGGACCCACCCGATGCAGTCGCAGCGCATGTTCGAGGCGCTCAACGGGCTGGGCAAGACCGTTACGCTGATCGAGTACCCGTACGAGGACCACGGTCCGGCCAGCCGCGAGACGGTGCTGGATTACTGGACGCGGGTGATCGAGTGGTTCGACCGGCACGTCAAGAAGTCACCGGGGGGGAGCGCGGCGGTCCCGGCGGGCGGAACGGCCCGCTGAGGCCGGGAGGGGGGTCGGCCGATAATCCCGTAACCCCCCGTCAACCTTGACGCTCACGGCGGAGGGACCGTAGACTCTCCCCACTTTTCCGCAGTTCCGGCCGGTGGTCCGCAGTCGTCACAACGCAATGGAGACCCAGCCCGATGAAGTCGTTCGCACCCCGCATGCTCGCCACCGCCCTGCTGGCGGTCCTCGCCTGGCTCGCACTCGCCGGCGCGACCGCCCCGAAGGGATCCGCGCTCTCGCCGGACAAGCTTGTCATCCTCTCCACGACGGACGTGAAGGGGGAAGTCAAGCCCTGCGGCTGACACACCCCCAAAGGGGGCCTGGCCCGGCGGGCCAGTTTCGCGGATAGCATCAAGATGAGCTACGGCCAGGTCGCCGTGGTCGATGCCGGTGGTTTCTTCCCCGAGCATGACGGACCCGAGTACAAGGACGTCGCCAGCTTCCTCATGGATGCCATGGTGCTGCTGCGCTCGGACGCGGTCGGCATGGGCGAGAAGGAGCTGCGCTTCGGGGTTTCCTTCCTGCGCGCGAACATCGAGCGCAGCGGGCTCCCGGTGGTGTGCGCGAACCTGTACATGAAGAAGACCGGCAAGCCCGTGGTCGCGCCCTACATCATCAAGAAGATCGGGACGGTCAAGGTCGGCTTCTTCGGCCTGATGAGCGACAAGTTCAGCTACGGGCCCTCGCAGGATTCCCTCCGGGTGGACGAGCCCGCGGTCACCGCGCGGCGTGTGATCGCCGAGATGCGAAAGAAGGGCGCCACCGTGACCGTGCTGCTTTCGCAGCTCGGCAAGGTGGACAGCGAGGATCTGGTCGCGACCGTGCCCGGCATCGACGTGCTGATCGTGGGCCACGCCAGCTCGCTCCTGATGAAGGGCCGCATGATCAAGAGCACCGTCGCGAGCTATGGCGGCGAGAAGGGCCAGCACATGGGCCGCACGCTGGTCACCCTGGACGCCAGGCGCGCGCAGGCGACCGCCGAGTCCGACGTGTTCATGCTCGGACCCGAGGTGGGCGACCGCGCCGATATCGGCAAGCTGGTCAAGGCGTTCGAGGACGGTTTCAACGAGAAGCTGCGGAAGGTCCAGCAGGAGCGCGCGCTGGAGGCGGCCAAGGCCAAGTCGCCCGAGAGCCCGGATCGTTTCCTGGGCGCCGACCTCTGCATCCGCTGCCACCAGAGCGAGGGCGAGCAGTGGAAGTCGACGTCGCACGCGGTGGCGTGGAAGACGCTCACGGACGGAGGCAACGACACCAAGGTCGAGTGCATCGGCTGCCACGTCGTCGGCTACCGGAAGCAGGGTGGTTTCCAGGCCGCGGCGGACGCGCCCAAGCTGGCCAACGTCCAGTGCGAGAGCTGCCACGGGATGGGGACGAAGCACGAGTCGTTCGCCAACCCGAAGAAGACCGTGACCGAGCAGACGTGCATCGAATGCCACCAGGGCGAGAACGACCCGCACTGGAACTGGGCGAAGAAGCGGGCGCTGATCGTGCACACGAACAAGTCGGGCGAGACGCTCAAAAATAAGAAGCCGGGCGCGACGATGATGCCCAAGACGACGGGTTCGCATTAGGCGACATCCCCCACGGGCGGCCCGGTCTCGCTCCTCGCGACCGGGGCGCGCCGGGTCTCGCGCATGACTCCGGTCCACTCGAGAGGGAGCAGGGGATGAGCAGCCGGACACCGTTGCGCCGCGACGTGATCCTCATGGTGGTCGCGGGCGCCGTGTTGGGGATCGCGCACAACGGCATGGGGCTCGCGAGCCGGCCGCCGAAGGGGATCCCCTGGGTGGCGTCCGAGACGGCGCTTCCGAGCCTCGAGGATCTGGCGCCGGCAGATTCCGTGATCGGCGCGCCGGATGGAGCCGTCCCGCCGCCCGATGCCTCGAGTCCGACGGCGCCCGAGCCCACGTCCGTGTCGCCATCCGCTCCGACCGGCGATGCCTACCGCCACGACACCGGAAGCCCCGCGAAATCGGGATCAGCGCCGCCCGCGGGCACCGGGACCACGACCAGGCCCGCGGGCTCGGGAGAAACCCCGCCGGCCGCGGGTCCAGCGGTCCCCGAGCCGCGTCGGGCGGCGCCGCTGCCCTTCATCCCCGATTCCGATCAGCCGATCCAGGTGCAGATGGCGAGCGTCCGGCGCTTCTTCGACGCGAAGGCGGCCCTATTCCTCGATGCGCGCGATCCGGCCGAATACGAGAAGGGACACATCCCGGGCGCCATCCGCCTCACGAACGTCGAGGCGCAGAATGAGCCCGATCGCATGAAGGGGCTGCCGCTCGCGGGCAAGCCGACGATCATCTACTGCGAAGGCGGCACCTGCGAAGCCTCGATCGAGCTGGCGCGCTTCCTGATCGAATCCGGGTGGAAGAAGGTGCTGGTCTACATGGGCGGGTTCCCTGAGTGGGCGGCCGCGGGCCACCCGGTCCAGAAGGGGAGCGCGCCATGAGCGGGCTGATGCGGCTGCTCCGCCATCCCGGTGTCGTGCTGGTCGCCCAGATCGGCATCGCGGTCGTGTTCCTGGCCGCGGCGTTGGGAAAGATCGGCGACGCGGCCGCCTTCGCGAAGCAGATCCACTACTTCCGCCTGCTGCCCACCGGCCTCGAGAATCTAATGGCGATCACGCTGCCCTGGGTCGAGTTGCTGGCGGCCCTGGCGCTCCTCCTGCGCTATCGCCCGCGCGCCGGCGCGGTCATCTGTGCCGGCCTCATGGGCGTGTTCCTGTTCGCCGTCGCCGCCGCGGTCGCCCGCGGCCTCGACATCGAGTGCGGCTGCTTCGGCACGTCGGACGCGAGCCGGGTCGGCACCGCCAAGCTGCTCGAGAATGCCGGACTCCTCGCGCTCGCGCTGATCGCGAGCCTGAGGCCGGCGGCGCCTCAGGCGTCGGCGGTGGAGCGTGAGATTCCCGCCTCCGACAGGGTGACCGTCTAGCGCGAGGAGTTGGAGTTCTCCCGGGCCACGCGCTCCCGCGCCGCCTGCGCCTCTTCGATCGTCCGGAACTTGAAGACTCCCCGGGGATATCGCCGCGGGTGGATCAGCCAGTAGCGGCGGCACAGGCGCACGAACCGCTCGAATCCGTCGCCGGGCACGACCCGGATCGGCGCAGCGTTCATCTCCTCACCCGAGCGGAACTTCTCGACCGGCATGTCAGTCGGTCTCCTTCAGGCCGAATCGCTCGGCGATCACGGCCGCATCCCGGTGATCCAGCGGCCGCACGGTCGCCTTCTTCAGTCGGTAGAGGGCGGCCGGGGTCGCGACGCGGACCCGGATCCCTTCGACGGCCTTGAACTCGGCCTCGGTCGTGTCATAGCTCGACGCATCTCCAAGTCGGGTCATGATGTCCACGTACAGGTCGCCGGTCTTGGGGTAGTAACGGACCGACGGGTATTCGCCGAGGAGATCGGCATCCCGAATCTCGTCGATGCTTGGATCGCCCGGATACACCGCCCGGAGGGCCCCACGAACGCGAGCGAGATTCTCAGGCGTCGCCCGCACGAAAAGATCGACGTCCTCGGTTGCCCGGACGATGCCGTGGAAAGCCATGGCGGTGGCGCCGATCAGCACGTACTCGAGCCCTTCCGCCTCGAAGGCCCGCAGGAGTCTCAGCAGCTCGTCGCGATCCACGGGGGCACGCTAGCGCATCCCTACGGGGGCCGCCAGCATCCTTGACGCCGCCTCGCCCGCGCTCCTAGTCTCCGCGCTCGGCCCACAGCATGCGGCCTCCCGCGCCGGATCCAGGCGCGCTCGGGAGGCGCGCCGGCCTCGCCAACCCCGCCGAGCCCGACGCCCGACCGCACAGGAGCCCTGCCGACGTGAGCACGCCCCCCGCGACTCCGACATCGCCCGCCGCCGCGCACCCCTCGCTCGCCGGTGTCCAGTACCACGAGTCCATCCTCGAGACCATCGGCGACACGCCGCTGGTGCGGATCCGCAACCTGGCGCGGGACGCCGCGTGCCCGGTGCTGGCCAAGATGGAGAACTTCAATCCCGGCGGGAGCGTCAAGGACAGGATCGGGCTCGCGATGGTCGAGGCGGCGGAGAAGGACGGTCGCCTGAAGCCGGGCGGCACCATCGTCGAATGCACCTCGGGCAACACCGGGCTCGGGCTGGCGATGGTGGCGGCGATCAAGGGCTACCGCGCCGTGCTGTGCATGCCCGACAAGGTCTCGGGCGAGAAGGTGAACCTCTTGAAGGCGTTCGGCGCCGAGGTCATGCTGAGCCCGACGGCGGTCGAGCCCGATTCACCCGAGTCCTACTACTCGGTGGCCAAGCGCATCACCGCCGAGCGGCCGGGGGCGTTCCTGACCAACCAGTACGACAATCCGGCCAACCCCGAGGCGCATTACCGCACCACAGGGCCCGAGATCTGGAAGCAGACGGCGGGGAAGATCACGCACTACGTCGCCGGCATGGGCACCGGCGGCACGATCAGCGGCGTGGCGAGGTACTTGAAGGAGAAGAGCTCAAAGGTAAAGGTGATCGGAGCCGACCCGGTGGGCTCGATCCTCAAGCATTATCACGAGACCCACGAGATGTCGGAGCCGCACACCTACAAGATCGAAGGCGTGGGCGAGGACTTCATCCCCGGCGCCACCGACTTCTCGCTCGTGGATCAGGTCATCGCGTGCAACGACCGCGACGGGCTCAACACCGCGCGCCGCATGGCGCGTGAGGAGGCGCTTTTCACCGGCGGCTCGGGCGGCATGGCGGTGTGGGTCGCGCTCCAGGTGGCGAAGGATCTGCCGGCTGAGGCGCTGGTCGTCGTCATCGTGCCCGACACCGGCGAGCGCTATCTCAGCAAGGTGCATAACGACGCCTGGATGCGGGACAACCACCTGCTCGACCCGGGCGCCGCGTCGGCCCGGGAACTCATGGGTTTCAAGTCGCGCAAGATGCCCTCGCTCATGTCGGTCCAGGTGGGGGAGTCGCTCAAGAAGGCGCTGGCGCTGGTCGAACAGCACGACGTCACGCAGATCCCGGTGTTCCGCGGGCGCGAGGTGGTGGGCACGCTCTACGACAGCGACATCCTGCGCGCGGCGCTCGACGATCACGCAGCACTGGAGAAGCCGGTCGAGGGGTGGATGGCGGAGCCCCTGCCGATCGTCGCGAGCGACGAGCCGGTCGAACGCATCACGCGCCTGCTCGCCGCGCGCAATCCGGCGGTGCTGGTGCGGGTGGACGGCACGGTGGCCGGGATCCTGACCCGCTTCGACATGCTGCAGTTCATCGCGGGAGCCGAATGATGGGCGGCGAGTCCTCGCTTCCGCCGGACGCCGGGTTCAGCACCCGGGCGATCCACGCCGGCCAGGAGCCCGATCCCACGACCGGCGCGGTCGTTGTGCCGATCTATCAGACCTCGACCTACGCGCAGGAGGCTCTGGGCAGGAACAAGGGCTACGAGTACGCACGCACCCACAATCTCACCCGGTCCTCGCTCGAGCGGAACCTCGCGGCGCTGGAAGGCGGCCGCTTCGGCTTCTGCTTCGCCTCCGGGCTGGCCGCGACCAACACGCTGCTCCAGACGCTCTCGGCGGGCGACCACGTCGTGGCGGGACACAATCTCTACGGCGGCACCTTCCGCATCATGGACAAGGTGCTCAAGCGGCTGGGGCTCAGCTTCACGTTCATCCCCACCGACGACGCCGACGCGGTCGAGCGGGCATTCTCGCCTTCGACGAAGATGCTGTTCGTCGAGACCCCGACCAATCCGATGATGGCGCTGACCGACATCGCGGCGGTGAGCGAGCGGGCCCACCGGCGTGGCATCACGGTGGTAGTGGACAACACCTTCATGACCCCGTGCTTCCAGCGACCGCTCGCCCTGGGCGCGGACGTGGCGCTCCACTCGGTGACCAAGTATCTCAACGGTCATAGCGACATGGTCGGCGGCGCGCTCATCACCAGCGACGAGAAGATGGCCGAGTCGCTGCGCTTCCTGCAGAACGCGGCCGGCGGTGTGCCGGGCCCGATGGACTGCTGGCTGGCCCTGCGGGGCACCAAGACGCTGGCGGTCCGGATGGAGCGGCACGATTCCAACGCCCGCGCGCTCGCCGAGTACCTGGCCGGCCATCCCGGGGTCTCCCAGGTCTTCTACCCGGGTCTCGCATCGCACCCCCAGCACGCCCTGGCCAGGCGCCAGGCATCCGGGTTCGGGGGGATGATCTCGTTCATCCCGGGCGACGGGAGCCTAGAGTCCGGTCGGCGGGTGTTCGACCGATTCCGGCTCTTCACCCGCGCCGAGAGCCTGGGAGGGGTCGAGAGCCTGGTCTGCCACCCGGCCTCGATGACCCACGCCTCGGTCCCCAGGGAGGCCCGCCTGGCCATGGGGTTCGCGGACGGGTTGTTGCGGCTCTCGGTCGGCATCGAGGATCTGGCCGATCTTCGTGGGGATCTCGAACAGGCACTTCAAACCCAATGATGATAACGGGTTAGGCTGTCGGCAGCTGCCGATTACAGGGAAAAAACGGGATTGACAACGGCCGGGCGTATCCCTAGCCTTCGGCCGCGTTTGCCCCTGCCCGCGCGATCGCCTGCGCGGGGCCGGTGTGAGCGCGCGATGAGGACTTCACTCTGCCGCATGGAGGCCGCGAGAAGAGACACCGCTCCCCAAGTGGTGTTTTTTCACTTATTGAGTCCAAACGATATACATCGCCGCGCCCGGTAGTGAGCCGGAGCGGCGGGATTGAGAGGAGGTGAAGTAAGAATGCGCAAGTTTTCCGCACTGATCATGGTCGCTCTCCTGGCGCTGACGCTGGCGCTCGCCGTCGTGAGCTGCGGTGGGGCCAAGACCGAGGATACCGGAGCCACCA
>JBKJXJ010000153.1:0-3155 GCA_046716125.1 Candidatus Eiseniibacteriota bacterium | reverse complement strand
GCAGATCAGCGTCCCGCCCGCTTCCACGAACGCCTTGAGGTTGGCGACCCCCTCCTTGCCGATTCCGCCCGCGTACGGGGGCGGCAGCGGCTCGAAGTAGGCGGGCCCTTCCTCGCTCTTCGGCCGGCCGTCCACGATCACGTTCTTGTCCTGGTCCGGCAGGATGATGACGTCGAACCGGCTGGCGAGGCCCTTCGCCTTCATCGCCGTATTGTCGAGGCTCGTGAACTTGAACTCGTGGCGGTCGAGCACCATCCGGGTCCAGCCCTCGTCCATCGACGCCGCCCAGGACTTGTACATGCCGACGCGCGGCGCCCGCAACGCGGCCCGGCGGCCGGCGGATGACCTTGCGAGCCCGAACACGCCGACTCGCCGCTCGGCGGCGAGGCGCTCGACCAGCGCCTTTGCCTCGCGCGGCACGACGAAGGCGCCGGGCGGGAAGCCCCATTGGGCGCCGCCGACATCGGCCCGGAGCGTGTCCACGCCGCGCTCGACCTTGACGCCGGCGGCGAGCAGCTGGTTCACGATCGCGTATGACTGATTGGAGGCCGCGGGCAGCAACAGCGCCGGGGCGTCGTCCGCCCGCTGCGGCGCCTCGTGCCAGCGGAGCGCGAGCGTCTCCTCGTAATCCGCGCGGAACGGCCGGTCCACGCGCGCCCATTCCACGCCCATCAGGAGGGGCAGCGTCCACGCGGTCACGTCGTAGGGCTTGAAGATCTCCTTCGTATCAGGCCCCTGCCGCACCTCCGGGAAACGCTGGCGCTCCATCATCTCGACCAGGAACGGCCGATAGGGTTGCGCCGCCAGGAGCACCACGCTGCCGGCGGGGAACTGGCGCCCATCGGCGCTCGTGAAGTCCGCGCGCGCCACCTTCGCCTCGATGCCGTGCTCGCGGAGTAGCTCCACCATCTGCATGGCGGCCGCGGGATCGTGCTGCCCGGGTGGGATGACATAGGCGAACGGCCCCCCGCTCGCGCCCTGCTCGATCGCGCTCCTCCCCATCTGATAGTTGGAACGGAGGATCTCGGCGCGGTAGTTCGCGCAGGTCTCGAGCAGGCTGTTCCCCGCGATCAGCTCGTAGTCCACGATGTCGCGCAGCCGCCACCATCCGCCGGGCCAGGGATTGGGGAAGTTCATCTGGGCCTTGTGCTCGGGCAGACCCTTGCGTCCGCCGGAGAGTTCGGCCGGGTCCACGTAGACCGGCGTGGCGATGCGCACGGACGACACCTCGGTCAGGAGTCCGATCACGTTCTTGAGGCACGCCGTGTTCTTGGTGCCTCCCGGCCAGTAGGCGTCGTAGGCGTAGGAGTAGATGACGCCGCTCTTCCCGGCCTGCTCGAGGCGGAGCGCCATCGCCGTTCCGATCAGGTCGTTCAAACGCCACTGGAGCGGATGGACCAGCGGCGTGTGCGGATCGGCGTAGGGAGGCACGAAGATGCGCGGCGTGGTGGTCCCCATCTGGTGCTCGTCCAGGAACACCTGCGGAAACCAGTCGTGGTGCAGCACGCGATTGACGAGCCGCGTCTCCGGGAGCGTGAGCATGTACCAGTCGCGATTGTTGTCGTGCCCGGCGTAGTGGTGGTAGAGCCACGGCAGCCGCCCTCCCTCCCATTCGGTGCCGACGTACTTCCTGTAATAGTCCACGATCATGTCGGTCCCGTCCGGATTGATGGACGGCATGAGCAGGAGGATGACGTCGTCGAGCCAGCGGCGGATGCCCGGATCCTCGCTGGTGACCAGGGTGTGTGCCCATTCCATCGCCATCTGGCTCGCGCCGATCTCGCTCGAGTGGATGTTGCAGGTGACGAGCAGGATCACCTTGCCCTCGGCCACGAGCCTCTCGGCCTCGGCCGGGTCGAGCCCGCGCGGGTCCGCGAGCCGGCGCGCGATGGTCCGGTACCGCTCGGCGTTCCTGAGATTGGCCTCGCTGGAGATGACCGCCATGACCAGGTCGCGCCCGAGGACGGTCTTGCCGAGCCTTTGCAAGCTCAGCCGGTCCGATGCCTGGTCGAGCGCCTCGAAGTAGCGGACGATCTGGCCGTAGTCGGCGAGCTTGCGGTCGGCGCCGACGCGGAAGCCGAGGAAGGCGTCGGGCGTGGGGGTCGCCGCGCCGGCGCCCCCGAGCGGCGGGAGGACGGCGGCGAGCGACAGCAGGGCGAGCGCGACTCGGGTGCGAAGGCAGCTCATGGGGGCGACCTCCTTAAGGCGGTGGGGACGGACGAGGCCGGGACTCTGTCGCACCCACGTCCGGCGCGCAATGGCGATTCGGCCGGAAGGGCGACCGCTAAGGGAGCGCCCGCATCAGCCTGACGGCCCCGGGCGGGCGGCGCGGCACGCGGTGATCGAACAGGACCGTTCGCGTCTCGACCGGCGCTCCATAGTACTTCCCGGTGCTCTTCTCATCCGCGGCCAGCCGCGCGCCCTCGAGCGAGAGCCCGGCGAACAGACCCTTCGATCGCGCGTAGGAATAGATCTCGGCGTTGAACTTGAGATCCGTGCTTGCCTCCGCGTTGCGGCCGACCGGCCCCGCCGCCACGGCCACCGTCCCGCCCAGGGTGAACTTGCTCTCGAGCAGCGATCGCGCGCCGCGCTCGGTCATGAAGACGAGAACCACGTCCGAGGCCGCGGCGCCGATCTGCAGGCCCCAGCTTCCTCCGGTCAGGGTGAGGAACACGGGCGGGCTCCAGGCGCCGCGCGTGTCGCGACAGCTCACCACTCCCTTGCCATGCCGCGCGCCGAAGATGAACGCCCCCTTGACCACGTGCGGGATGATCGCGATGCACTTGCAGTCCTTGAGGAGCGCCTCGGGGATCGCGCGATCGGGGCTCTTGCCCAGCTCCTGGTAAACCTCGAGGGCCCGATCGACCCGCGCGCCAAGTTCGTCGTCGGCGCGGACCGGGCACGGAACCATTCCCCCCACGAGGAGGATCGTCACGATCATCCCCACGAACATCGCCGAGGTCTTCGCATGAACCCGCATGGTGTTCCCCCTCCGTGGTGACGTGGCGCGGGGACCCCGCTCCGTCCCTCTGACGTTCGGCGCGCCTGCCCGGTTGGTCCGGGGAGCGGCGATACTCGCCCCGTCCACGCCGCACGTCCAGTCCCCGGGACGCGTTGCGGGGGGACATATTCACTGACGTCCCACATGTCACGGC
>JBKJXJ010000152.1:0-28606 GCA_046716125.1 Candidatus Eiseniibacteriota bacterium | reverse complement strand
GCGACATGTTGAGACCGCCCAGCCGCGCCAGCCCTTAGTCGACCAGCACGCGGCCGCGCATCGAGTTGCGCACCGCCTCGGGCTGCTCGTGGTTCTCCTTCAGCTTGAAGTGGGCGAAGCCGCCCTTCTCGATCTGGCCCAGGTCCCACTCGACCTCGTGGACCTCCTTGTCGACCCGCTCGTGCTCGATCGTCGCGGTATGGAAGCCGTCGGAGGTCATCACCACCATCTCGCCATCGTCGAGATAGACGACCTGGCGCGTGTGCTCGACGATCGGCGCCACGTCCGAGGCGAGGAAGTACTCCCCATCGCCCACGCCCACGACCAGCGGGCTGCCGTGCCGCGCCCCGACCATGACCCCGGGCTCGTCGGCGCACACGACCGCGATGCCATACGTGCCGTCGACCGCGCGCAGCGAAGCGCCCACCGCCTGCTCGAGCTTGAGGCCGCGCGCCATGTGCTTCTCGATCAGATGGGCGAGCACCTCGGTGTCGGTGTCGGTCTCGAACTTGTGCCCCTCGGACTGGAGCGCGCTCTTCAGCGTCGAGTAGTTCTCGATGATCCCGTTGTGCACGAGCGCCACGCGGCTCTTGCAGTCGGTGTGCGGGTGGGCGTTGACGTCATTCGGCTCGCCGTGGGTCGCCCAGCGGGTGTGGGCGATTCCGGTCGTCCCCGAGGGGGCACCCGACAGGAGGCGCTCTTCGAGCATCCGGATCTTGCCGGCGGCCTTACGCACGCCGAGCGAACCATTGCACTGGATCGCGACGCCGGCGGAGTCATAACCCCGGTACTCGAGGCGCTTCAGCCCCTCGAGCAGGATCGGCATGCACTCGCGACGACCGACGTATCCGACGATGCCGCACATGAACCCGGCCCTCCCTAGCTCACGCGACCCGCGCTATGCGCGGGTACCCCGAGCGCGCGCCGTGCCCGATCGACCAGCTCGCGGGTGCGAGGCTCGCTCGGCGACTCCGCGATGACACGGACCACCGGTTCCGTCCCGGACGGACGGATATGGACCCATTCCTCGTCATTGGACAGCCGCAGGCCGTCGGCCACGTCCGCCGCGTGATCCGGGAAAGCGAGACGCAGCCGGGGCGCCGAGACCTCCCATGGTTCATCGGCCCGTGGGAGCTTGTCCTTGACCATGCAAAGCGTTGGCAGACCTTCAGCAAGGGCCCGCAGTGTGGTCTGGCCCGCGGCCAGGGCCTGGCAGATGAGGGCCGCGGCGACCAGCCCGTCCCGCCCGTAATGGGCCGCCGGCAGGATCACGCCGCCATTGCCCTCCCCGCCCACGACGGCGCCCCGGGCGCGCATCCCCGCGACGACGTGGGCCTCCCCTACGGGCGTGCGATGGAGCGGAACCCCCGCCTGGGCGCAGACGGCGTCGATGATACGGGAGGTGGAAAGGTTTGTCACCACCGGGCCAGGTCGTGACGCCAGCACGACTTGGGCGGCCAGCGCTAGGCTGTATTCCTCCCCGAGCGGCGTCCCGGAGGCATCCACGAACGCCGCCCGGTCGGCATCGGGGTCCACGGCGATGCCGAAGTCGGCGCCTGCCCTTGTGACCGCCGCGCCGAGAACACCAAGATGCTCGGGGAGCGGCTCGAGGACGCGAGTGAACTCTCCGTTCGGCACGCAGTCGAGCTCGGCCACGTCACAGCCGAGATCGCGCAGAAGCCGCGGGACGGCGACGCCGCCGACGCTGGCGCAGCCATCCACGACGGCGCGCAGCTTGCGGCGACGGATGGCCGGAACATCCACGAACGGTATCGCGAGCACGCGTTTCAGATGCCAGTCGAGGGCGCGGGGCTCCTCGGATTCGCCGCCGAGCCTGTCGAACGTGGTCCAGAGCCCCTCGCCTGATTCGTAGCGTCGCTTGAGCGCGGCGCCCGCTTCCGCGTCGAGGAACTCCCCGCGACCCGAGAGGAACTTGAGGGCGTTCCACTCGGCCGGGTTGTGGCTGGCGGTGATGATCACGCCGCCCGCGGCGTGCAACTCCTCGACCGCGACCTGGGTCGCCGGTGTCGTCGCGAGTCCGATGTTGACGACATCGCGCCCCGCGGCCATGAGGCCCGAGGCGACGGCGCGGTGGACCATCGGGCCCGATCGCCGCGCGTCGCGCCCGACCACGACCGGGCCGTCGCCGAGCCCGTGCGCGAAGGCCGCGGCGAAGCGGGTGACGACGGGTGGCGTGAGCGAGTCGCCGACGATTCCGCGGAGGCCGGCGACGCTGATCATGAGCTGGGAGGGCACGAGCGCACGATAGGCGAGTCGGTGCGGGGGCACAACATCGACGGCCCTCTCCCGCAGCGACTCCGGCCCGTGCGGCGGTCGGCCTCACGCGGTAAGGCTCAGCTCGGAGAGCGCTCGTCCGCCTCCTTCGACTGTTCGAGATAGTCCGCGACCGCGCCCGTCGCCTGGGCCAACAACTCCTCGTCCACGATGAGGTAGCGCCGGAAGATCGAGCTGGTCTTGTGGCCCGTGATCTTCATCGCGATGGCCTGCTGGACCCCGGCGCGGATGAGATTCCGGACCGCCGTGCGCCGGAAGTCGTGGACGAGGCGGTTGGACATGCCCGCCGCCCGGCACGCGGTCTTCCACGAGCGACGCAGCTTCTGCATCGGCTGGCCGTGCCAGTGGAAGACGGCGGGACAGAGACTCGAGTGCGCCTGCTCCCATTGCGACACCAGCTCGCGCTGGCGGCGGAGGACCTCCTCGAGGCGCGGGTGGTACTTGAACGGGAAGATGCGCGGCTCGCGGTTCTTCGAATCGCGGAGCCAGACCGTGCGTCGCGTCCAGTCCACATCGCTCCACTTGAGGCGCAGCGCTTCACCCACGCGCCAGCCGGTCAGGTAGAGAAACTCGACCAGGTGCCTCGCGTGCAGTGGCAGATGCGGGAGGACCGCCTGGAGATCGGCTTCCTCGAAGAACCCCTGACGCGCATTGTGGACGCGCGGCATGTCGATGATGGGGACGCGTGGGAGCCGGGGAGCGGCCAAACGGAGCATCCGTCGCAGCACCGAGAGCTCCCGATGCAGCGTCGCCGGGGCCACGCCGTCATCTTCGAGGCGCTTCCGCGAGAACTCTGCGATCTGCTCCTCTGTGATCTCCTCGCCGCGCATCGTGCCGAACGACACCGCGAGATTCTTGACGTGCCGGCTCGGGTTCGTCCGGTTCTGTTTGAATGCGTAGTTGCGGAGCAGTCGCTCCTTCATCTGCTCGAAGGTAATCCGCTCGTTCGGAGGGTGGAAGACGCCGCGCCTGACCTCATCGATCCTCATGGCAAGGATAGCGAGGGCCACCGCATGGTCGGGCGTTGCGGCCGTCTCGCGATGCGGCTCCCCATCGATATGGAACTTGATGAACCAGTTCTTCGTTTCCGGGCGACGATAAACGCAGCCGCCAGAGACGGAGGGCATGGCCACGCTCCCCGGGGGCGGGATGTTGGGGGCATGGGTTCATGCGGCGCAGCAACTCTTCGGGTCGCGCTGGCCGTGCCGACATTCTAGCGCTCCGCGCCGACGGAGTCTGTCAAAAATGGTGCACAGCTGAGCACCCTATGGTGCACAGTTTGGAGGAGGCCCGGTCATTTTCAATGACGTGCTCGCGGGCACAGTTTGGGCACAGTTTTGGTGCACAGTTGGGGGTATGGCCCGAAATCGAGGGCACAGTCCGTTTTGCAAGGTGGCCCTTACCAATGGATTAAGTGGAGCTGGTGAGCGGAATCGAACCGCTGACCCCGTCATTACGAGTGACGTGCTCTACCAGCTGAGCTACACCAGCTCCGTGCTGCATCAGGTCGCTTGGAGGCGACCCGTGGTTCCATGTGGCGGTAGAGCACATCACTCACGTGACTCACGTGCCCTACCAGTCGTCTGCCGACACAAGAAGGATGGTGCGACCCCCCAGAATCGAACTGGGGACACCTGCATTTTCAGTGCAGTGCTCTACCAACTGAGCTAGGGTCGCACGCAGGGTGAGCGGGCCCCGGATGGGCGGGCCAGGGCGCGAACAGCGCGAACCACTATCACGCCAACTCTCGCAACGTCAACCGGATGATGGCGCCGAAGGCGCTGGCGGAGCGGGCGCCCCGCCTCCCTAGCTCGCCGGGAAGCGCTCCCGCCGGTCGCCGCGCTCGTGCCGGCGCTCGTGGCCCTGATGGCGGCGGTCCTGATTCTCGGGGATCGGGAGGGTGAAGGAGAAGATGGTGCTCCATTCGCCTTCGCTGCGCACGCGCATCTCGCCGCCGTGCTGTTTCAGCACCTGTTGCGCGACCGCGAGCCCCACGCCGGGTCCACCCTGACGGCTGAGCGCGAAGGGGACGAAAAGCTGCTCCATGAGATCGCCGGGCCGCCTCATTCCGTCGCTCGCCACATCCACCATGACGTAGGCGCCGCTGCGCCGGGACTCGACCCGCACCCGTCCGCCCGGGGCGACCGATTCCAGCGCGTTGTCGATGATGTTCCCGACCACCCGCCGGATGCGCTCGGAATCGAGCAGGAGCGGTGGCAGGTCGGGACTCAACTTCTTCAGCAGGCGCACGCGCCGGCGCGCCATGCGCTCGCCGGCGGCCTGCAGTGCTTCCTGCACGACGCTGTTCATGCTCTCGAGTTTGAGTCGCGGCCGCTGGAGCGTCGCATACTGGAGCTGTTCGCCGACCATGCGCTCGAGCCGCTCGGCTTCGCGGATGACGATCTCGAGATACTCGCGCCCGGGATCGTCCGGGGCGAGGCCCTTGTGGACCCGGCGGGCGAACGCGCCGATCGAGGCGAGGGGATTGCGCACCTCGTGCGCGACCCGTGCGGCCATCTCGCCCAGCGCCGCCAGGCGCTCGGTGCGCGAGACCTCGTGCTGGAGCTCGCGAACGCGGTGTTCGGAGGCGCGCAGCGTCTCCCAGCGGCGGGCCTGGTCCTCGGCCAGCGCCACCATGTCGGCGAGGGTGGCGAGGAACTCGATGTCGGCGCGATCGAAGGCTTCCGATTCGGCCGGATGGGCGACGCAGCGATCGTAGACCGCGAGTGCTCCGGCGCCGCGCCCGTAGGCCGAGATCGGGTGGAGGGCCAACGACTGGATCTGGACCGCGAGATCGGGATCGAGGCGCGGCTCATCGGTGACCCGGTCGAGCACCAGCGGACGTGCGCGCTCGATCGCAGCCGCAGCCAGCGCGCTCAGCTGACGGCCGAGCCGCTCGCGCGATCCGGCGGGGCCGTGCGTGCTCCTCAACTCGGGCGCCCCGCTCCCATCCACCAGCCAGAGCGCCCCACCACGGGCGCCGGTCGACTGGACCGCGAGGCGGCCGGCGAGGTCGAGGATCTCGGCGAGATTGAGCGGCGACACCGTGGCTCGCGCGAACTCGCCGAGGGCCACGGCGTGGCGATGGCGCTGACGCGCCTCCTCCCTCGCCGAAAGGGCGTCGAGCGCCGCGGTCGCGAGGTCACGCAACTGGGTGAGCGCCACCTCGCGCTCCGCCCCGTCGCCGGGCCGGTCCCATTCGCCGATGAGGAGCCCGATCCGGCGCCCACCGCGCGTGAGGGCCGCCGCGCCGTACGCGGCCGTGGGCCCCAGCGTGAGGTCGCCGGCACGCGCCTGGGGTCCGACCGAGGACGACGTCGTGGTCCAGGCCGCATCCGCCGCCCCGGCGAGGTGCTCGGGGGCGATGACGCACGCGCGCAGATCGCGCGTGCGATCAGGGTCCGGCCCGTCATTGTTCATCCGCTGCGCGGGGATCAGGGCAGCCGCGGGATCGTCCGTGGATGGCGTGGCGCCCCACCACAGGCGACCGACGAGCGAGGCGCGCCCCGGGCTCCACACCAGCCAGTGCGCCCGGTCGAAGCCGGGACCGCGCGGATGGACCGCCCACGCCATCACCATGCGCTCGAGGCTCCCGAGATCGCGGGGCTGCTGGAACAGTGCGGCGAGCACGGGATCGGTCATGCGCGGTGGCTGGCGTCGGCCGCGGGCGGCCGGGTCGGCCGGAGCGGCACCGAGGTCCTTGGCCGGCTCAGGCGAGGGCGAAGCACCCGGGACGGCATCGGGAGAGATGGGGTCCATGGATCGCGACGATTCCCCGGGTGGCGGGCATACTCGGACGCAAGGATTCAGCGCAAGCGATATGCCACGCATGGGGATGCGTCGGGGGCAGCGCGGCCGCTCACCGAGCGGACCGGTCCTAAGCGCCTAACCCGCGTTTGTGCTTGACCCTAGGCGGCTTGCACCGATACGCTGCGCGGTCTCCGGGAGCCCTCCGAATCCCATCCCGGCCAAGCCTCTGCCCTCGGGATTGGGTGTGAACAGGAGCCCGGTCGTGGAAAAAACCCAGCAGCCCATCGAGGTCGACCTCGGCCAGGCGGAAGCCGAGGGCATCTACTCCAACCTGGTGTTCATCGCCCACTCGGCCTCCGAGGTCATCCTGGACTTCGCCCGCGCCCTGCCGGGACTGCCGAAGGCCAAGGTCTACGCGCGGGTCATCCTCACCCCGCAGCACGCCAAGTCGCTGCTCATGGCGCTCGAGCAGAACCTCAAGAACTACGAGACCCAGTTCGGACCTATCAAGCTGCACGGCGACCCGCGCGGCAAGGAGCTGGGCTTCAAGGCCTGACGCCGCCATGACCGCCGGCACGTTCGGCTTCGTCCTCCACTCCCACATCCCGTGGGTGCTGAACCACGGGCGTTGGCCGCACGGCGTGGATTGGTTGAACGAGGCGGTGGCCGAGACCTACCTGCCGCTGTGGCGCGTGCTCCACGATCGCGCGCAGGACGGCCGCCCGCTCGGCGTGACGCTCGGGCTCACGCCGGTGCTGTGCGAGCAGCTCGCCCATCCCGACTTCCATCGCGAGTTCGTCGCCTACGTCGAGCAGAAGATCGCGGCGGCGAACGAGGACCGCGCCTGGTTCGCGCGTTCGGGCGAAGGCGCCCTCGCGGCACTCGCCTCGCGCTGGGAGAAGTTCTACCGGTCGAGCCTCGAGGACTTCATGGGCCCGCAGGGTCCCAACCTGGTCGCGCGCTTCCGGCGGCTCGCGGAGCGCGGTGCGATCGAGATCATCACCTGTGGCGCCACGCACGGCTACCTGCCGCTGCTCGCCAACGACACCGCCGCCCTGGGACAGATCCACACCGCGGCGACCGCGCACCGGCGTCACTTCGGAGCCGCCGCGCGCGGCATCTGGCTGCCCGAGTGCGCCTACCGCCCGGCCGGGCCGTGGCAACCGCCCGCGGGCTCACCGGCGCCTGCGGTCGCGCGGCGCGGCCTCGAGGAACTGCTGGCGATCGAGGACCTGCGCTACTTCTTCGTGGACACCCATCTGCTCGCCGGCGGCAAGCCGCTCGGCGTCTACGCCGACCGCTTCTCGGCGCTCCACCATCTGGTGCGGGAGGGCCCGACCGGGATCGAACACCCCGAGCACCTGCCCTATCGCCCCTACCACGTGGGCCGGCGTGGCGACGTCGCATGCTTCGGACGCGACGCCGTGACCGCGATCCAGGTGTGGAGCGGCGAGCACGGGTACCCGGGCGACGGGGTCTACCTCGATTTCCACAAGAAGCGCTTCCCGGGCGGGCATCGCTACTGGAGCGTGACCCATCCCAAGGCCGACATGGCCCATAAGCAGGTGTACCGGCCCGAGGCGGCGGAGGCGCGTGCGCCGGAGCATGCCGCCCACTTCCTCGCCCTGGTCGAACGCACGCTGCTCGAGGCGCGACAGCGCCAGAAGGCGCCCCCTTCGGTGTGCGCCATGTTCGACACCGAGCTGTTCGGCCACTGGTGGTTCGAGGGCCCGCGCTTCGTGGCCGCGGTGCTCGAACAGTGCGCGAAATCGGGCAGCCTCGCGACGATGTCGGCCGGAGCGCTGCTCGAGCGCCAGCCGCCGGACGAGCGGGTCTCGCTCCCCGAAGGCTCGTGGGGCGACGGGGGCGCTCACGGCGTGTGGCTCAACGAGGAGACGGCCTGGACCTGGCCGCTCATCCACGCGGCCGAACTGCGCTTCGAGCGCCTCGCGGTCGCGGCCGAGCCGACCGCCACCGGCGCCGACCCCTTGCTCGAGCGGCTGCTCGCCCAGGCCGGGCGCGAGCTGCTCCTGCTCGAGTCCTCAGACTGGCAGTTCCTGATCACGACATTCTCGGCGAGGGACTACGCGCACCTGCGCGTCACCGAACACGCCGAGGACTTTGAACGCCTCGCCACCCTGGCCGATCGCCGCACCTCGGGGGGCTCGCTCTCCGAGGCGGACGAGACGTTCCTCGCCGCGTGCGAGAAGCGCGACTCGCTGTTCCCGGATTTCGACTGGCGCGGCTATGCCGGGCGCGGCTCGCGCGAAGGGGTGACGGCGGGCTGATCGCGCCGACCGGCTCCGAGCGGCCGGAGCGCCGCTCTCGGCGCCCGGTTCAGGAGCTCGGCGAGTGCGGCCGGCGGACGGCCCGGCCTGCCGTCCGTCCCCATGAAACAGTGCTCGGTGTGTCCGGTCGCGAGCAGCTCGCCCCCTTCCTCGCGCAGGACGCGGTAGGCGAAGCGGACCGAGGCGCGGCCCAGGCGTTCCACCCCGGTCTCCAACGTGATGAGATCGTCGTAGCGGGCGGGCTTCAAGTATCGACAGTCCGCCTCGACCACCGGCAACGACGTGCCATCGGCTTCCACGGCGTGATAGCTGGTCCCCAGTGCCCGAAGCATCTCGGCGCGACCGATCTCGAACCAGCGCAGGTAGTGGGCGTAGTAGGCGAACCCCATCTGATCGGTGTCCCCGTAACGGACCCGGATCTGGAATCGGTGCATCACGCCCCCCTTGCGATCGCGGCGTCCGGCCCCGCGGGTGCTCGCTCGATCCCGTTGGCGCCGTCGCGCTGATGCGCGGGTGGCGGCGGCGTCTTCCAGCGCCGGTGCAGCCAGAACCACATGTGCGGGTGCATGCGCACCCAGCGTTCGAGCACCTCGGTGTGAAGCGCGGTGAGCCGCTCGACCGCGTCCGCCTCGTCGGGGTGGTCGATGACCAGCGGCGGCAACACGTCCACCTCGTTCCGGCCGTCCTCGCGCCGGGTGATGAACGCCATGAGGATCGGGGCGCCGGTGCGCAGCGCGATCTCGGCCGGCGCGGCCAGGGTGCTGCTCAAGCGGCCCATGAAGGGCACGAACACGCCGTCGCGTCCCGCATCCTGATCGGCCAGCATCATCACCCAGTGGTTGTTCTTCAGCCCGACGACCAGGCGCCTCAGCCCCGGGCCACCGACGATGCGCGGCATGCCGGCCTCCTCGCAGTTCTCGACCAGCAGGGCTTCGACCGCCGGGTTCTGGAGCGGCTTGCCGAACATGTAGAGCAGATTCAACCGACCGAGCCAGGCCCCGAGCAGGCCGAAATCGCCGTAGTGCCCGGTGAGCACGATGGCGCCGCGTCCCGCGAGCTTCGCGGCCTCGAGATGCTCGAGTCCGCGGGCGTGCGCGACCACCTCGCCGGCGCGCGCGTGGACGTCCATGGCGCCCCGGGCCGCCTCGCACAGCAGCATGCCGACATCGCGGTAGTGGGCCGTAAGGATGCGCGACCTTTCCTCAGGGGAACGCTCGGGGAACGCCAGTTCCAGATTCGCGATTGCCACCGCGCGACGGATGCCGATCATGCCCGCCAGATCGCCGAGTCGGGCGCCCAGGAGCAGCGCGGCCCGTCGTGGGAGCACGCGGACGGTGGCGTGAAGCGCTCGCGCCAGCAGCGCCTCGAGGACCTGTGCGCGACTCATCGTCGTCCCCGCGCCCAGCGCTGACCGGGCCGCGCCGCGGCCGCGCCCGCCCACTGGAGCGCGAGCAGCGCCGAGAGCGTCTCGGGAACACCGAGGCCGGAGGCTTCGGCGAGTGCGTCCACGGTGCGCGGATGATCGTCGAGCACGCCGAGGAGGCGCGCTTCGGGTGTGTCCGCGGCTTCGAGCGTCCCGGAGCCGGAACCGCGCGGATGCTCCCCGCCGATCGCCGCGAGGACGTCCGCCGCCTCCTCGCACACCCGCGCTCCGCGCCGGAGCAGGGCGTGACAGCCGCGGGCGGTCTCGCGGTCCACGTCGCCCGGCACCGCGAGCACCGGCCGGCCGAGCCGCCGGGCGACGGCCGCGGTCGAGAGCGCGCCGCTGCGCGCGGCGGCTTCGACCACAACCGTCGCCGCGGCGAGGGCCGCGATCAGCCGATTGCGCTCGACGAACACCCCGCGCCCGCGGGGCTCGCCCCGCTCCCACTCGGAGACCAGGGCGCCGCGGTCGGCGATCGCGGCGGCGAGATCGAGATGGTGACGCGGCGTGATGGCGTCGAGTCCGGAGGGGATCACGGCCACGGTCCGCCCGCCGGCCTCGAGGGCGCCACGATGGGCCGCCGCGTCGATGCCGCGCGCGAGCCCGCTGATGACGACGATCCCGATCCGGGCGAGGTCGCCCGCGAGCCGGTGCGCCTGCTCCATCCCGTAACGGGATGCGGCGCGGGAACCGACGATCGCCACCGCGCGCGCGACGGCCGGCAGGTCGCCACCGCGGATGAAGATCTCGCGCGGCGCGTCGGACAGGTCGCGGAGTCCCGGCGGGTAGCCGGGCGCCGACGCGGGCAGGGCGCGCACGCCACTGCGCGCGAGCGCATCAGGGCGTCTGTGTTCCGGCACGCCCTCCCCCCGGATCTTCGGGGGCGTGGCCGGGAGCATGGGCGGGCGCGTGCGCGGGGGCCAGTGCGGGATCACGCGCCGGGTCGCCGGCCGGGGGACCGGTGAGGACCTCCCATTCGAACCCCTCCTCGCTGGCGCGCACCATGGGGCTCTCATCGCTCAGGGCGTCCCCGCCCTCGGCCGACATGAGCTCTTCGTTGCGCATCATCCGGGCGACGCGTTCGCCCAGGTGCCGGTCCTCGGTCGCGATCTCGTCGAAGCGGCGCCGGCGGGTGTCGGGCGGCAGCCCGTGGAGCGATTGCGCGAGCCGGATGGATCCGCCGGCGCGGCCGATCGCGACCAGCGCGTCGCGCGCCGCCCCCGCCACGGTCTCATTGGCGTCCTCGGCCAGGCGCAGCAGCCCCGGCACCGCCGGGCGGTATCCGAAGCGGCCCAGCACATGGGCGGCGCTGGTGCGGGTGAACCACAGCCCCTGCTCGAGCAGCGGCAGCAGCACGTCCGCCGCGTCGGGACCGATGCGCAGGAGCGCCTGCTCGGCCTGGTCCCGCAGATACCAGGATTCGTCGCACAGGCACTCGATCAGGAGCGAGAGCGCCTCGTGATCGGCCCGCTGCTCGAGGCTCCGAACGTACTCGCGCTTCCCGGTCAGGCCGCGCGAGTTGAGCGCGTCGAACGGTTTGCTCTGCGCGTAGCTCTCGTCGTTCATCCCGTCGCCCCCTCCGGCGTGCGCGCGCTCTCGAGCAGTTTCCAGGTCGCCTCCATCCAGGCGTCCATGCCGACCCCCGAGTGGGCGCTGATGAGCAGCACCTCGGGAAGGCCGGCACGCGACGCGGCGCCGGCATGCTCGTCGGCGGGCAGCGCGTCGGCCTTGGTGAGCGTCACCAGCCGCGGCTTCTCGCCCAGCGCCGCGCTGTATCGCGCCAGCTCGTTCTCGAGCATCGCGAGATCCTCGGCCGGATCGGGTCGCGTCACGTCGAGCAGGAACACGAGCACCCGCGTGCGCTCGACATGACGCAGGAACTCGAGTCCCAGCCCCTTGCCGGCGTGCGCGCCCTCGATCAGCCCGGGCAGGTCCGCGACGACGAACTGTCGCTCGATGTCCCGCACGACGATGCCGAGATTGGGTTCGAGCGTGGTGAACGGGTATTCGGCGATGCGGGGGCGCGCACGGCTGATGCGCGAGAGCAGCGTGGACTTGCCGGCGTTCGGGAGTCCCACCAGTCCGACGTCGGCGATCAGCTTGAGCTCGAGCTCGAGCCAGCGTTCCTCGCCGGGATCACCGGGATCGGCGCGCCGCGGGGCCTGATGCGTCGAGGTGGCGAAGCGGGCATTGCCGCGGCCGCCCTTGCCGCCGCCGGCCGCCACCCAGGTGCTGCCCATGTCGACCAGGTCGGCCAGGACCGTGCCGCTCTCGGCATCCTTCACGACGGTGCCGGGGGGAATCTTGATCAACACGTCCTCGCCATCCTTCCCGGTGCGGTTGTTTCCCGATCCAGGACGACCGGAATCGGCACGGTAGCGAGGGGCCTCACGACAGTCAAGGAGCGTGCGGACGTGCCCGTCCACCACCAGCGAGACGCTCCCGCCGTGACCCCCGTCGCCGCCGTCGGGTCCGCCCTTGGGGACGTACTTCTCGCGCCGGAAGCTGACGCACCCGTCGCCGCCCTTGCCGGCGATGACGTGGATTTTCGCCAGGTCGATCAGCATGACGGTCCCGCCTCCTTCGATCCGGCGCTCATGCGGTCGCGAGCGTCCGGGCGCCGGCGGCCAGCAGCCCGCCCGCGCGCACGCGCTCGATGTCGCGTTCGGTCAGGTCGTGGTGCAGGACGAGCTGCGTCCCGCGCGTGAGATTGCGGACCACCAGCGGCTTGCTGCGCTCGAGCATGTCGGGGAGCCCGGGAATCTCCAGTTCGTCCCCGATCGCGAGCTCCGCGAGATCCCCGGACTCCACATCGGACGCCGGGCGCCGCAGCGGCAGCACACCGTGACGGATCATCTCGGCCCGGTGGAGCGGCGCGAACGACATCGCGATGACCGCGTGCACGCCGAGCGCCACCATCGCGAGGACGACATGCGGCCGGCGCGGCCCGATCCCGTAGTCGGTGCCGGCGACCACGAACCCGCCGCCGAGCGCACGCGCGCGCACGGCGAAGGTCGGATCGAGGCCGGCGTAGAGATGTCCGGCCATGGCCGCCGGATCCCCGCGATGACGCCACACCCTCGGCCCGGGCGACAGCGCGCTGTCGGTGCCGACACGGTCGGGGAACTGCTGCAGCACGACGCCGCGCAGCGTCGTGACCAGGGGCGAAAGCGCGGGCAGCGTGCGGATGGCGGACCCGTGCGTGATCTCGATCGCGAGCCGCTCGGCCGCGGGCCTCGGCGGCACGACGTCGCACGGGGCGAAGCGATCCGGCATCGGGAAGGACGTGACGGGCGCCGGCCGCTCGCGCGGATCCGCGACGCACCCCGCGAGCGCGGCCGCGACCGCCACCTCGGGCCCGACGCGGAACAGCGTCCGGGCGTCGTGGCCCGGGGCCGGGGTGGCGCAGCAGATGAGCACCACCCCCGCGCTCGATCCGGGGGCGATCCGCGCCTCGACATCCAGCACCCGCGCACCGGCGGCGCTCAGTGCCCGCAGCGCACCGCACGCGCCCAGCATCGCCCGGATCTGGCGGCTGCCGGGAACGACCACCAGGTCGATCGACGCGGCGACCGTTCGCCCGTCCAGCGCCGCGGCGACACACAGCAGGTCGGCAATCCCCGCGTCGGCGCCCACGACCACGCGTGCGACCGGAACGCCGGCCACGTCGCGCACCGGCAGCGGATCCGTGCCCTCGGCCGCGCGCACCACGCTCGGCTCCAGCAGATCGAGGGGCAGCTCGAGCACCCGGGCCGCCCCGGACTCGGGATCGCCGGCGAGCGGCTTCCAGTCCGGCTCGCGACCCTGCGCCCTGAGCCAGCCACGGGTCTCCTCGTCGGACGGGAAGATCACCCCGGGGAGCCCGAGCACCGTAGCGAAGCGGGCGATGGTCAGGCGCGCCTCGAGCGTGAGCGATGCGACACCCGGTCCGCAGAACTCGAGCACCACCGGGCGCGCCCCCGCGCCGGGCAACCGGTGCGCGAGCGTCATGACCAGGTCGTGGGCGCCGACGCCGGGCGGGAGCCCGCCCGCGAGCCGGATCGCCCAGACTTCCGGCATGGGGGTGGCGTGGTGGATCCCGGTGAGTGCGGCGGCCAGCTCGACCTCGCTCACCGGCAGGGCGAGCGATCCCATCGCTCCCGCCGCAGCCGCGCCGGAGGCGCACGCGAGCAGCGTGCGTCCGGGCGCTCCGAATCGCGCGGCGTAGACGTGATGGGCGCGTCCGTTGCCGGGGCGCGAGAAGTGGGCCCCGTAGCGTCGCGCCGCGCTCTGTACGTAGCGCAGTTCGTCGCCTTCCTCGAACGCCGCCGGCGCCATCGGCCACTCGGCGCAGGCGAGTGACATCTCCCCCGCCACGGTTGCCGCGCCGCTCAGCTCGAACGCCTGGAAGACCAGGGTCGCCGCGTCGGCGTCCATCAGGGCATGATCGAGCCGCAGGGCGACCTCCGCCCCGGTCGCGATGCCGCGGCCTCGCCCGGGAACGGACGCGAGGTGGCTCTCGATCAGACCGCGCGTCAGGCTGCCGGCGCCCGTCGTCATTCAGCCACCGCCCGACTTGCCGGAGGACGACCCCCCCGACTTCCCGGACGGCTTTCCGGAGGACCCTCCGCCCGATTTGCCGGAGGACCCATCGCCCGACTTGCCGGAGGACCCATCGCCCGACTTGCCGGAGGACGATCCTCCCGAACCGCCGGACGGGGCACCACTCGTGGTGCTCGAGGCGCCGGACCCGGCGTCGCCTGTCGTCCCGCCCGGCTTGTCCTGGCGCGCCTTGTCCTTGTAGGACTTGCTGCGATAGTCCGTGATGTAGAAGCCCGAGCCCTTGAACAGGATGCCGGCACCGCCCGACGGAACGCGCTCGGCCTTCGCGGCGCACCGCGGGCAGCGCTTCACGGCATCATCGGTGATGCTGTGGAACAGCTCGAAGCGGTGCCTGCACTTCTTGCAGCGGTAGACATAGGTCGGCATGGAGTGCGTCTCTCCGGATCAGGCCAGGGAATGGGCGAGGCGCCCGAGCGCGGAAACCAGCTCCTCGGGCGATGCGGCGAACGAGACCCGGATGCACCGGTCGTCGCCGAACAGGGCGCCCGGGACGACGGCGACGCCGGCGTGATCGAGCAGGTGATCGGCCAGGTCGGTCGATCCGGCGATGCTCCGGCCGGCGAGCGTCCGCCCGAAGTGCCGCGAAACGTCGGCGAACGCGTAGAAGGCGCCGGCCGGTTGCACGGTGGTCACCCCTTCGATCTCCGAGAGCGCGCGGAGCGCCATGTCGCGGCGGGCCTCGAGCGCATCGCGCACCCGGCGGCGCTCGGCCGCGAGCGCGGGGTCGCCGGCGACGCTCAGACGGAGCGCCGCTTCGGCCGCCTCCTGAGAGACGCTGCTCGGGTTGCCGCTGGTATGGCTCTGCAGCGATGTCATCGCGCGCACCAGCTCGGCGGGCCCGCCGGCGTAGCCGATGCGCCAGCCGGTCATGGCGAATCCCTTGGAGACGCCGTTGACGGTCAGCGTCCTCGACTTCATGCCCTCGGCCGCGGCGACGCTCGCGAACCGGCCGTCGTAGACCAGGTATTCATAGATCTCGTCGCTGATGACCCACAGATCCGCCTCGCGGGCGACGGCGGCCAACTCGCCGATCCGCTCGGCGGAGAGCAGCGCCCCGGTGGGATTGTGCGGCGAGTTGAGGATGAGCCCCCGCGCCCGGCCCTCCGCGGCGGCCAGCGCCGCGCGAAGGCCCGGCACCGTCAGCCGGTAGCCGTCATCCGCGCAGAGCGATGCCGGCTGGACCCTGCCCCCGGCGAGCCCGACCATGGATGCGTAGCTGGGCCAGGCCGGCATGGGCACGATGACCCGGTCGCCGGGATCCACCAGTGCGAGCAGCGCGTGGTAGATGACGCTCTTCGCGCCGGCGCCGACGATGACCTCGTCCTCACCGTAGACGAGACCGTTCTCGCGCTCGAACTTGGCCCGCACCGCCTGCCGCAGCGCGATCGTCCCGGCCACCGGCGTGTAGCGCGTGCGCCCGCGCTCGATCGCCGCGACGCCCGCGAGCGCGATCGGGCCGGGCGTGTCGAAGTCGAGCTGACCGGCGCCGAGGCTCACGATGTCCCGCCCGCCGGCGCGCAGCGACTGCATGCGCTCGTCCGCGGCCATGGTCCCCGAGGTGGCGACCCCGGCCATCCGTCCCGAGAGCCGGAGCGTCATCGTCCCCCTCCCGCGCGCGCCGAGGACGGGGCGCCGGGGGCCTCGCCGGCGGCGGGGGTGTTGCCGGCGCTCAGCACACACGCGATCGTGGCGACCTCGACCACGTCATCGGTGCTGCAGCCGCGCGACAGATCGTTCGCCTGACGCGCGAGCCCCATGAGGATCGGACCGTAGGCCGCGGCCCCCCCGAGACGCTGCACCAGCTTGTAGCCGATGTTGCCGGCATCCAGATCGGGGAAGACCAGCACGTTGGCGTGCCCGGCGACCGCGCTCCCCGGGGCCTTCTTCGCGGCCACGCCCGGATCCACCGCGGCATCCAGCTGCAGTTCGCCGTCGAAGTGACGGTCGGGGCGGCGCGCGCGCGCCAGCGCCAGCGCCTCGCGCACCTTCGCGACGCGCGGGTGCTCGGCGCTGCCGCGGGTCGAGAACGAGAGGAACGCGGTGTGCGGCACGCCGCCCGTGAGCCGCTCGTAGCGGTCGGCCGCCAGGCAGCCGATCTCGGCGAGCTGGGCCGGCGTCGGGTCGGGCACCACGCCGCAGTCGGCGAACACGAACACGCGCTCGCCGGACGAGGCCGCCGGGGAGGGCTGCACCATGAGGAAGAACCACGACACCGTCGAGACGCCAGGCGCCGTGCCGATCAACCAGATGGCGGCGCGCAGCACATCGGCGGTGGTGCGCGAGGCGCCGGCGACGAACGTGTCGGCGAGCCCCGCGCGCACCCGCGCCGCCGCCTGGAAGAGCGGATCCTGGGCCAGGCGGTCACGGTCGGCGGCGGCGATCCGGTCACCGCGCACCGCGCGCAGCGCTTCGGCGGTGCGGGCGATCTCGGCCGGGTCGGCGGCGTCCTGGACCTGCACACCCACCAGCCCGACCTCGGCCTTGCGTGCGGTCGCGCGCATCGTGTCGCGCGCGCCGATCAAGGTCACGCGGGCAAGCGTCCCACGCGCGAGACGATCGGCCGCGCGCACGACCCGCTCGTCCCCCGCCTCGGCGAGCACCAGCCGTCGCGCGTCGAGCCGCGCCTGGCGGCGGATGCGATCGAGGACCGACGTCATCGCGTGGACGACTTTCGACGCCCCGCGGGGCCCCGAGCTGGGCCCGGAGCGGCGGCGGGCGCCTGCTTCCCCGGCGCGGGCGTCGGGGGACGGAGCCGCGCGCGCAGTCGCTGCTCGACGAGGCGGGGCACGAGCCCGCGGATCGGCCCGCCGAGCCGCGCGATCTCCTTCACCAGCGTGGCGTTCAGGTAGGTGTACTGCTGGCTGGGCATCAGGAACGCGACCTCGATGCCGCGCGCGAGGCGCCGGTTCATCAGCGCCATCTGGAACTCGAACTCGAAATCGCTGACCGCCCTGAGACCGCGGATCATGACCTGGGCGCCTTCGCGCCGGGCGCAGTCCACGACCAGGTCGTGGAAGTGGACGACCTCGACGCGCCGCATGGATTTCACACAGGAGCGGATCATCTCGCACCGCTCGTCGGCATCGAACATCGTGCCCTTCGCCGTGCTCTCGGCCACCGCGATGATCACCCGATCGAAGAGTCGTGCGGCACGCCGGGTCAAATCAAGATGTCCGTTGGTGAACGGATCGAACGTGCCCGGGAACATGGCGGTGCGCTGCTGGGTCATGGCCTCTCCCCCTCGGAACTGGGCCGCATCACCTGGTACGTGCTCACCGCGGTCTCGCCGTAGCGTCGCTCCCGCGCGCGCGCCAGGTCTCCGCATCGCTCGGGCAACTCATCCTTCGCGTGATGTTCCAGCACCACCCGGGCGAAGGCCGGAAGACGGCCGGGACGACCCAGCGCGTGCAGCGTCTCGCGCGCCGGTTCGCCTCCGTAGGGGGGGTCGGCCAGCACCAGGTCGGCCTCCGCCAACTCCGCCCGCATGCGGTCCAGCCCTCCCGGCAGCGTGAGCGGCCACACGCGTCCGCGTTCGGTCAGACCGAGGGCCGCGAGGTTCCCCGACAGGGTCGCCCGGGCCGACCGCTCAGACTCGACGAAATGGACGAACGCGGCCCCGCGTGAGAGCGCCTCGATGCCCATCGCCCCGCTGCCCGCGTAGAGGTCGACGACCCGCAGCGCCGCGAGCGGCTCGAGCGCCATGAAGAGCGCCTCGCGCACGCGATCGGACGTCGGCCGCGTGCCACGGCCGCGCGGCGCCGACAGCCGGCGCCCGCCGAACTCCCCCGCGATCACCCGCACGGGAACACGGCAGTCTCGCTCAGGCGCGGGCCGGGTGTCAAGCGGTTCGAACGCCGTTTCTCGTTCGCGCAGAACGACTTGGCGCGATGGGGTGAGATGTGGCACGAACCGGCGGCGCCCTCATGGGACCTCCACGACGGCGTACCCGCGCGGGGCGCTCAGGGTGAATCCGGCGGTCCCGCGCGGTCGCATGAACCGCCATCCCTTGAACCGATAGCGGGTCGAGACGCCGGGGGATTGCGCGAACTCGATCGCCACCGGGAGGCCGCGCGCATCGAGCTTCACGCTGATCCCCTCGGGGAGTCCGGCGTCGCGGTCGCGCGGCTCGAGCGCGTAGCGCCTCGTCCCGGTGGAGCGCTCGCTGAATCCTCCTGTGCCCCCCTGCATGAGGATCTCCCACAGCCAGGCGGCCATCCCCGCCTGCTCGCGCCCGAGCCGCACCATCTGCTGCGCCTGGGGCTGGATCCACTCACCGGCCTCGCCGCGGAGCGCGATCCGCTCGCCGCTGGCGGGGAAATCCAGGCGCACGCGGTCGGGAGGCTCGAGCGCGAGACGCCCCGCCTGGACCACATCCGGGCCGCCCATGGGATCGGTCAGCGTCACGGTGATGGACGCCTCGCCGCGGCCGAGCGCCGACAGCTTCGCCACCAGCGAGCGGGTGGCGGCCAGTCCGTTGTTCTTTCGCGGTGCGTCCGCTCGTGCCGCCGGACGAACAACCTGCGGAAGCACGAACGCCAGCGCCACGCCCGCGGCGATGATCAGCCGGCGCGACCCGTGGAGCGTGCTCACAGCGTCCCCAGCCGTTCGAGGACACGACGCAGTTCGGCGAGCGTCAGCCGCACGGCGCCGGACGGGATCGCGACCGCGAGACGGAGCGAGTCGGCGCGCGCCGGGAACCGCACGCGCGACACCTTGCCGGCGAGCCGGAAGGCGCCCTCCCGATCCTCGATCGTGAAGCGGGCCGGCCAGGCGACGCCGCTGCTCAGATCCCACCCCTGATAGTCCACCCGCAACCCCGCCCCGTCCGGGCGCGCGAAGGAAGCCCATGCCGGAAGCCCGGCACTCCCGACCGCGATCGCGAGCGTGTCTCCGTCCT
Source organism: Candidatus Eiseniibacteriota bacterium (assembly GCA_046716125.1). Lineage (GTDB taxonomy): Bacteria > Eisenbacteria > RBG-16-71-46 > RBG-16-71-46 > RBG-16-71-46 > WS-11. Next base: position 9,351 of record JBKJXJ010000152.1, on the reverse strand, counting down.
CGAGCCACTCGAGGCGCATCAGGGAGTCCTCCCATGCCGGCTGCCGCCATGCCTCGTCGGGCGGCCGCCAGGTCGCGGTGAGTGCCCGGAACACGAGCCGCCCCGGCTGCCTGAGGCCGAGCGAGTCGCGGATCGCATCCAGCATCAGCGCGCGCCGGCGCGAAGGGACGTACGCGGACAACGAGTCGCCGCGCGCGCCCAGATCGAGCGCGGTGCCGAACAGGGAGGCGACCCGCAGGCGGAACGCGTCGGGCGAAGCGAGCAGGAGCCGCCCTTCGGCGCCCGGGAGCCGGCTGCCGGCGGGCGCCTCCGCCCACAGCAGGAGTTGGGCGTCCACGGCGACACCCTTCGCCTCGCGGCGGGCGAGGGCCACGCCATAGCGTTCGGCCCGCATCGTGGGCTCGATCCCGGCGACCGGCACGCGGAGCGGAGCACAGCCGGCGAGGATGGCGAACGCAGGCAGCGCGACGACCCACCCCCTGACGCGCGCGGACCCTTCAGCCATCGGCGCTCCGTCCGCGCTCGTGCCCGACCAGGGCCCCCTCCGCGAGGATGGTGTCGGCCACCTGCTCGGGGGTCCGGCCGCGGGTATCGACCCGCTGGTGCGCGACCTCGGCGTAGAGCGGCGCGCGCTCGGCGAGGAGGGCCTCGAGGCGGGCGGGCGCCGGGCCGCCGGCGAGCAGCGGTCGCGTCCCCGCGTCCCCGATCCGGCGCGCCGCCTCGGACGGCGGGACCTCGAGCCAGACGACGTGGCAGTGCTCGCGCAGGAGGGCGCGGTGCGCGGGATCCAGGATCACACCGCCCCCGCACGCCACGACGCGCGCGCCGGCGGTGAGCGACTGGCGCAGGATCTCCCCCTCGCGCCGCCGGAAGTAGGCCTCGCCCTCGCGCTCGAACAGTTCGCGGATGTCGCGCCCCTCGGCCGCCTCGATGGCCGCGTCGAGGTCCGACACGGCCACCCCGAGCCGCTCACCGAGGATGCGGGCCACCGCGGTCTTGCCCGCGCCCATCAGGCCGACGAGGGCGACAGGACGGGCGGGTGCGGGAACCATGAGCCGAGCGTAGCACAGGGCCGCCGCAACGCACGGCGACCGCCGGGAGGAACTCCCCCCCGGCGGCCGCCCGTGCTCGAAGCGTGGACTACTTGCTCGCGACGTCGGAGATGATCCTCGGGGTCACGAAGATGATGAGCTCGCGGTTCTGCTTGATAACGTTGTCCGAGCGGAACAGCGCGCCGATCAGCGGGATGTCCTTGAGCAGCGGGATGCCGCGGCGGACATGCGAATCGTTGGTGCGGATCAGGCCGCCGATGACCGCGGTCTGTCCGTCGTCCACCATCACCCGGGTGTCGGCCTCGGAGGTGTTGATGATGACGCCGCCCTGCACCGTGCTCTGGGTCGAGAGGTCGCTGACCTCCGGGTGCAGGTCCATGACGATCTTCCTGTCGCTCGTCAGGTGCGGCGTGACCTTGAGCTGGACGCCGATGGTCTGGAGCTGCGAGACCGGGTTGCCGGCGACGTCCTGGACGATGAGCGGGATCTTCTGGCCGACGAGGATCTTCGCCTCGCGGTTGTCCACCGTCGTCACGCGCGGGTTCGAGATGATGTTGGCCTTGCGGTTCTGCTCCAGCACCTGGAGCTGCGCCTCGATCGAAGCCCAGTCCTTGAAGATGCCGAACGTGAGCCGCGTCGCCGGGTCACTGATGGCGGTGTTGTGTTCCGCGGCGCCCCGGACCGACCCGTCGGCGTTGTGGACCGGCCCGCCGCCCGGGAGGATTTTGGTCCCGGGATTGGCCGGATCGTCGACGCCCGCCCAGAACTCGGGCACGGCGGGAGCCACGTTCCACTCGATGCCGAAGCCGCGCAGCGCCTCGGAGTCCACGTCCACGAGCTTGGCCGTGATCTCGATCTGGGGCGTGGTCGAGTCGAGCGCCTGCGCCATCCGGGTCACCGTCTCGATGTTGCCCGGCAGATCGGTGACGATCAGCGAGTTGGTGCGCCGGTCGACCTGGATCGTCCCGCGGCGACTGACCGACGACGCCAGGGCCGCATTGAGCTCGGCCGCATTCGCATAGTTGAGCTTGATGATCGCCGTTTCGAGCGGCAGAAGTTCGAGCTGCTTGGCGCGCGCCACCTCGCGGTCGGTGGATTCGGCATACAGCTTGGCCGCGTCGTCGACGCGGATGATGCCGCCTTCGTCGGTGGAGTCGAGACCGTTGCTGCGCAGGATGGTGCGCAGCGCGTCCTGCCACGTCACGTTGCGCAGGGAGACCTTGATCGTGCCCTTGATGTCCTTGCCGGGGACGATGTTGCGACCGCTGAACTCGGCGATGGCGCGCAGGACGGTGCGGATGTCCGCCCCTTCGACGTCCATCGTGAAGGTGCCCGCGCCGGTCCGCACCATGCCTACCTGCCGCATGGCGGTGGACTCCAGTGCCGCCGCCGGGTGCGCGCAGAGCACGGCCAGGCACCCGCCGATCGCCAGGATGAGGCCCATGGAGGCCTTACCGATTCGCATTCGCTTTGTCCCCCTTCCGAGTCAGAGGCACTCGGACCGACTGAGATTGTCCGTCGAGTGTCAGATTCACGATCATCGCGTCCCGCTTGAGCGTCTCCACGAACCCATGCATCACCTTGTCACCGCGACGCAGGATGTGGCTGTCCCCGCGAGCGTCCTCGACCAACGCGAACTGGTCGGCGTCACCCCACACGATACCGACCACCTTGAGCCCGCCCACGTCCGGCGGCGCGCCACCGCCCAGATCGGAACCGACGTACTCGCCGCTGAGCAACGACTGGAACGGGTCGCGCCGTCCCAGGGCGTTGTACTGATAGGCCACCTGGTCGTCCAGATGCGCGGGGGACTGGACCACCGCGGCGGCGGGGGCGCTCCCCGGCTTGCCCGGAACCTTCCCGGCCGTGGCACCCGCCGGCTTGGGGCGCGCCGGCGCGGAGCCCGTTCCGGAAGACGTGGCGGGCGTCGGCGCCGGCACGGCGCCGGCCGGCTTCGCCACCGCTTTGGTCCGCGCCACCGCGCGCGTCGCCGTATTGGCGCCCGCGACCGACGGCTCGATCCACTCCCCCGCGGTGCGCAGGATCACCGACGCGACGCCGCCCAGGAGCAGCCCGGCGGCGATCACGCCGGCGAGCGTGCGACCATCGCGCGTGACCGCGGCGGGCGGATGGTTACGATTTCTTCGGAGCATCGACGGATTCCTCCTTGGCAGGCTCGGGGGCGGCAGGCCCTGGCGCCGGGGTCGGGTTGGCGTTCAGGCTGTACGCCGAGGCCGTCATGGACGCCGCGGTCGTCGCGAGGCCGTCGCCCTTGGTGCTGGTCGAGAGCCTCAGGTTGGACACCGTCACGATCCGGCGCAGATTCGCCACCTCGGCCAGGAAGGACCCGACCTGGTGATAGCCGCCAAACACCGTGATCTCGATCGGCATGGCGGTGTAGTAGGTCTCCGTCCGCGCACCGGCGGGCTTGAACATGACGAACGACACCCCGGTCTGCTGCCCGGCGAGGCTGATCTTGCGGAGCAGCACCGCCAGCTGGCGCTCGGTGGGCAGCAGCTCCGCCGCCATCGCCCAGCGCTGGTGCAGCAGCTCGTACTCGGCCTCGAACCGCGGCAGATCGGCGACCGCGGCGCGGGCGCGCGCCAGCTCGGTCGACGTCTTCTCGTAGGCGGCCTTGAGCGTGGTCAGCTTCTCCCGGGTGTTCGGGAAGCCGAACGGCAGGTAGTGGGTGAGGAAGAAGATCGCCAGGAGGCCCACCGCCATCACGACGCTGAGGACGACCTTGAGCATTGTCTGATTCTTGGGATCCACGCCCGCCATCTCTCCCCCTAGTTCGCCGACTCGTCCGGCGTCACCTGACAGGTGATTCGGAACTTCACGACGTCGCGGTCGATGATCAGGCCCGTCTCGGCCACGCCCAGTTCGACATTCGCGAACATCGGCGAGCGCTCGAGCCGGGACATGAAGTCCGAGACGACCAGATTGGAATAGGTGACCCCCTCCAGATCGAGCTTGGACCCCGCATCCTGCTGAGCCAGCGTCATCCAGAGGTGGTCGGGAACGCACCGTGCCAGTTCATCCATGATTCGGACACTTTGTGTACGTCCCTTTTCGAGCTTGTTGATGATGCCCAGCCGCAGATCCAGCTCCGCCCGCTCCTGCGCGAGGCGGTTGACGCGTTCGATCTGGGGGGCGAGGGCGCGCGACTGCGCCTCCATGTCCGAGATCGAGTTCTGCAGCGAGGTCACGCGTGAATGCTGCGAGAGCGCGGTGCCCGCGATGATCACCACCGCCAGGACCAGGACCCCGAACGGGATGACCAGCTCGCCGGCCTTGAAGTTGAACGAGAACACCTTGCGCTGAGCCTTCTCCTCGCGCGGGAGCAGATTGATGCGGATCATTTCTTGTCTCCCAGGCGGCGCAGGGCAAGTCCCAGCCCGACGGTCAGGAAGGGCGCCACCTTCATAACGTCCTGCCCGGCGAACAGCTCCGGGTCGTAGCTCACGCGGGCCAGCGGGTTGGCGATCTCGGCGGGAACACCGAAACGTCGGTTGAGGAACTCCGGCAGCCCCGGCGTCAGGGCGCTGCCGCCGCACAGCATGACGCGTGACACCGCGCCGGCTTCTCCGGCGGTGCGCAGGTAGGCCTGTGCGCGCTCGAGGGCGGTCGCCAGGCCCTCGCAGGCCTGCTCGATGACCGGAGCGATCTCCAGGGCCGTGCCGGACTCGCCGCGCACCGCGGCCGCCGCCTCGGACTGGCTCAGATTGAACTTCCGCTGGGTGGCTTCGATGAAGCTGTGCCCGCCCACCTGGAGGTCCTTGGTGAAGTACGGCACGCCGCCCTGCACGATGTTGATGTTCGTGATCTCGGCGCCCACGTTGAGGATCGCGACGACCTCCTCGGGGGAGAAATCGTAGTTCGCCTCGAGCGCGTTCTGCGCCGCGAATGAATCCACGTCCACGATCAGCGGCTGTAGCCCCGCCTCGCGGATGAGGTCACCGAACGACATCACCATGTCCTTCTTCGCCGCCACCAGCAGCACCTGCATCTGCTTCGGGTCAGAGGGTGCGGGACCGAGGATCTCAAAATCCAGGGACACATCGTTGATGTCGTAGGGCACGTGCTGCTCGGCCTCCCAGTAGACGGCCTGCTGCGCGTCCTCGCTGGAGAGCCGGTTCATCGTGATCTTCTTGACGATCACCGCCCGGCCGCTCACCGCGGCCACGATCGAGCGGGACTTGATCGCGCGGGACTCGAACAGGTTGGCGATCGCGTCGATCACCATCTGCCGGTCCATCACCTCGCCGTCGACGATGGCTTCGGCCAGGGGCGCGGAGATCCCCCAGTTCACCAGGCGATGGCCACGATTGGGCTGGGCTTCGAGCTCGACCACCTTCACCGCGTGGCTGCCGATGTCCAGCCCCACGAGGGACTGCTTCTTCCCGAAGAGCATGCGTTCACTCCCTGGTGGCGTTCGCCATCCGTGCCCGCCGACGCGCGGGGCCCGATGGTGCTTCGCCCGACCGACCACACATCCGTCGGTGGCGGCGTGCACCGGCGCTTCATCCGGTGATATCGGAACTTGCGCGCTCCGGCTTGAGGGGTACTTTCCTCCGCTCCGCCGGCGCCGCGTCGGGCCCCGGGCGTGCTCGCAACTGATTGCCGTCCAGCGGGTTGGACGGGCGCTCAGCGGTCGTGCTGAATCACCACGCCCGGGGTGGTGAGACGCTTGCGCGCGAGTTCGGCCCGCCCGGTCGCCAGGGCCTCGTCAATCTTGCGGATCTCGCGTTCGGCCATCTCGCGCAGGAAGCGGTTCTCCGAGTGCTGGGCGACCTCGAGCCAGAGCGCCCGGGCCACAGCGAAGTCGCCCGCGTTCTGGCGGACGTAGGCGGCGAAGCGGCGGGCCGAGGGCGGCCCGTCGGGCAGCCGCGCGGCCTGCTCGAAATACTCGCCGGCGCGCTGCAGGTCGCGCCCGCCCGGCTTGACGTAGTAGAGGAAGCCGAGCTCGAACGCGAGCATCCCGCTCGCGGGGTTCTCCTCGATGCCCTTGAGCATCAGCGCCTCGGCCCTCTGGAACTGCCCACCCTCCTGCGCGAGCGCGAACCCCCCGAAGATGTAGGCCGGGACGAAGCGGGGCGAGAGCGAGGTGAGGATATCGAACACGTGGTAGAGCCGAGTGAAGCGCATGTCGGTGGTGCGATGCTCGCCGTAGTACTGCACAGCCCGCATCCACGCGAGATCGGCGAAGGTCTCGGCATGACCGAGTGTCGCCAGCTCCAGACGCTGGCCGGACGGGTAGTACGAGAGCTCCTCGAGCGGATGGGGCCGGGGGATCGTGCGCGACAGCATCCCTGCCATCGCGTAGCCGGAGGCGCCGAGCACCAGCGCCACCCCCCACGCGGCGAGGACCCGGACCAGCCAGGGGGCGACCACGGTCCGGCTCACTTGAAGTCCCGGGACTCGAACGCGGCGGAGGCCAGCGCCAGCACGCAGCCGCTGTAGACCAGGGCGTAGAGCGTGGCGAGCGCGAGGTGGTAGAGCGTCGTCGGCTCGCCGTGCGCGGCTAGCGCCCGCATGTTGAAGATCGGGAGGTTCGGGACCAGGTTGGCCACCACCTCGAGCGTCCGGCCCATCGCGGCCGGAGCCTGACGCGCGAAATCCCGGAGATCCCAGCTCCACTGGCCCGCGGCGTAGAACCCGAGCGTGTAGAGCGCCGAGAGCACCGGCGTCGAGAGCGCGGAGAACAGGACCGCCAGCGCGGTGACGACGGTGAGCTCGAGCCCGGCGAGATAGGCGGCCTCGAGCACCACCGGTCCCATCGCCCCGTCGCCCCGCACCACCAGCACCGCGCACAGCGCCAGGCCGAGCGAGCCCGCCACCACCCACAGCGCGCCCGAGAGCCCCAGCCACTTGCCGATGAGATAGGCCGGGCGGCTGATCGGCCGGGCAAGCAGGTTGAAGATGGTGCGCCGCTCGATCTCCTTCGCCACCAGGCTGGTGCCGACCAGCAGCACGATCAGGAGCCCGAACAACGAGATGGCGGAGAGCCCGAGATCGATCGTGAGACGCCGACCCTCACCCAGCGCCAGCGAGTGGAGCAGCTGCGTGCCCAGGATGACGACGATGCCGGCGATCACCACGCCCGCCAGCACACGGTCGCGGGTCGCCTCGCGGAACGTGTTCCGCGCGATCAGTCGAACGCTCATGCGCTCCTCCGGTCGCCGGCAGGCGCATCGATGCTCGAGGCGGCCGCGGCCAGGAACAGATCCTCGAGGGACGTGCGCTGCGGGGTGACGGCCCGGATGCGGGCGCCGCTGCGCAGCATCCAGCCGATCACCTCGTCGAGGCGCGAATCGTCGTCGAGCAGGAATAGCGTCTCGTGGGATTGATCGTAGCGCTCCAGGACGTCGCGCAGCTCGGGCACGATCTCGAGCAGCGTGGTCCCAGCGCACCGGATCTCCACGCGCTGGCGGGTCCCGCCCACGATCTCGCCGACCGTGGCCAGCCGCGTCAGGCGGCCGGCCATGATGATCGCGACACGGTCGCACAGGGTCTCAACGTCGGGAAGGATGTGCGACGAGAACAGCACCGTCGTGCCGCGCTTGCGCTGCTCGATGATCAGGTCGCGGACCTCGCGCCGCCCGAACGGATCCAGCCCGCTCATGGGCTCATCCAGGATGAGCAGCTCGGGGTCGTGCATGAGCGCGGCGGCGAGCCCTAGACGCTGCAGCATGCCCTTCGAGTACTTGCGCAGGATCAAGTTCGGGCGCTCCCCCAGCCCGACCCGCCCCAGCCAGCGTCGCGCCCGCTCGTGCGCATCCTGGCCCTGGAGGCCGGAGAGCTGTCCAACGAACTCGAGATACTCGATCCCGTTCAGGTACTCGTAGAAGTACGGCTGCTCGGGGAGGAAGCCCAGGCGCCGCCGGCTCTCTCTTGAGGAGGTGGGTTCGCCCAACAGCCACGCGCTTCCCCGGGTGGGCTTGAGCAGCCCGGTAAGGAGCTTCAAGGTCGTGGTCTTGCCTGCCCCGTTGGGGCCCAGGCATCCCATCACCTCGCCACGCGCGACCTCAAGGTTCAGGTCCTCGACGCCTGGCATGACGCGTCCCGTCCACGGATGACGATAGGACTTGGTCAAACCGACGGTTCGCACCGCGAGCGCGGCATTCGCGCCCCCGGGCTGGTGGTCAGGGAATGACCGGTCGTGCGTGTGGTCGGTGAACGATTGCACGGGTCTCCTCGTGGTCGGGTCAGCGGGTCGGGACCAGTCTCTTGTCCGACTTGCGACTAGAGACCTGGGGCTCACGGCCGGAAGGCCACGGTCGTGCGCTTTGCAACCCCTGTGCCGTCCGACCCGGTCGGGCCGGGGCCTGGCGCTACTGGCCGCTGGTCAGCACCAGCGGGAGGTCGGCGGCACTCCCGCGACCGGCCACCTGGTAACTGAGCCCGGCGTTGTCACCGTAGGCGGTGACCCCGCTCACCGTGGAGCCGGTCGCGAGCGGGATCGTCCATGCGGGCTGGTCCACGTAGGAGGCGGCCAGGCGGTTGAACGGATTGATGAAGGTGATCCCGGCCGGCGGGATGAGTGCGGAGACAAGTCCGGCATTGACTGCGTACATTCCGGAGTTCTGGATGCCGTAGTCCTCCGCCGCGAGCTGGAACGTATGCATGTTGGTCTTGACACCGCCTTCGCGGGCGCGATCCGTCATCGCGATGAAGTTGGGGATCGCGATCGCCGCCAGGATGCCGATGATCACGACCACGATCATCAGCTCGATGAGCGTGAATCCACGTTGCATCGCCACGGTCATCCTGTTCTCCTTCCCCTCAGGCTCACGCGTACCCTTTGTATCGGCGCGTGACCGGCGGGACTTCGGCACACTCCCGTGCCGCGCGCCCCGGGCCGCGCCGGGAAAGGAAACGAGGGTGGGAGCGATCCCACCCTCGCTCGAATCCACCGCCGGTGACTACTGGCCGGCCGTGAGCACCAGGGCGAGCGCGGCGGTCTTGCCGTTGCCCTTGATATTGTAGTTGGTCAGGCTCGAGTCGGCGTAGCTCGTGATGCCATTCGTGATCGCGGTAACCGCTGACGGAGCGTTCAGGATGCTCGCGCGATCCTCCCACGCCGCACCGGAACCGGTCGCCTGGGTGAACGGGTTCTTGAAGCTGGCACCCGCGCCCGGAAGCAGCGGGGCGAGGGTCGAGGCCAGGTTGGCATACGTGCCGTCGTTCTGGACACCGTAGTCCTCGGCCGCCAGCTGGAACGTGTGCATGTTCGCCTTCGTGCTGCCTTCCTTCGCACGCGCCTGCATCGCGATGAAGTTCGGGATCGCGATCGCCG
>JBKJXJ010000151.1:0-4058 GCA_046716125.1 Candidatus Eiseniibacteriota bacterium | reverse complement strand
GCCCGATGCCCTGCATCGGGCCGCGGCGCTTGATTCGATCCCGCTCCGGCGCCGGCCCGGGCGCCCCAGCAACTCCGCCGGGGATGGTGGATTGCCCGCGTCCCGACGCGGCCGACGGCCTGTGATGGGCGAGGGGCGCGACCGAGCCCCTGCACCTCCCGGCTTGACACCCCATCTATATTGGGCCCCATGCTCGAACAACTGCTGAAAGGCATCTTCGGATCGAAGCACGACCGTGACGTCAAGCGGTCGGAGCCTCTCGTGGACGAGATCAACCGGTTCGCCGAGGAATACCGCGGACTGGACGACGACGCCCTTCGCGGGAAGACGGTCGAGTTCCGGGCCCGGCTGGCGGCCGCCCTCGAAGCGGTGACCGATCCGGCGGAGCGCAAGCGGCTGGAGCGCGAGACCCTGGACGAGCTGCTGCCCGAGGCGTTCGCGGCGGTCAAGGAGACCTGCCGCCGGCTCTGCGGCCGCTCCTGGGACGTGGCGGGGCTCCCGCTGGGATGGGAGATGGTTCCCTACGACGTCCAGTTGATCGGCGGCGTCATGCTCCACGAGGGAAGGATCGCCGAGATGGCGACCGGCGAGGGTAAGACCCTGGTCGCCACGATGCCCATCTACCTCAACGCCCTGACCGGGCGCGGGGTGCATCTCGTCACCGTCAACGACTACCTGGCCCGTCGCGACAGCGAGTGGATGGGCGAGATCTACCGCTCGCTCGGCCTGACCGTCGGGTGCATCCAGAACCAGATGGACCCGGCCACGCGCCGCCTGCACTACGACGCCGACATCACCTACGGCACCAACAACGAGTTCGGCTTCGACTACCTGCGCGACAACATGGCGCTTCAGCCGGATCACCGGGTGCAGCGTGGCTTCTACTACGCGATCGTAGACGAGGTCGACTCGGTCCTGGTCGACGAGGCCCGGACGCCGCTCATCATCTCGGGCCCGGTCGAGCACAGCGATCAGGCGTTCGACGAGTTGAAGCCCATCGTCGAGCGCGTCGTGCGCGCCCAGCAGTTGCTCGTGAACCAGAAGCTCGACCATGCCACGAAGCTGCTCGCGGACCAGGAGAAGGGGGACGAAGCCGCCATCACCCTGCTCCAGGTCCAGCGGGCGGCCCCCAAGCACAAGCGGTTCACCAAGCTGATCTCCGAGCAGCCCGGGCTCAAGAAGCTCATCACCGGGGTCGAGCTCGAGTACCTGCGCGACAAGCGCATCCACGAGATCGACGAGGACCTCTACTACGCGATCGACGAGCGCGCCCGCAACGTGGATCTGCTGGACAAGGGCCGCGAGCTCATGTCCCCGGGCGACCCCGAGCGGTTCGTCGTGCCGGATCTGGCCGGCCAGCTCTCCGAACTCGAAGGGCGCGAGGATCTGGCGCCCGAGGACACCATCAGGCAGCGCGACGAGATCTACCGCGCCTACGCCGGCAAGAACGAGCGCATCCATAACATCCAGGCGCTGCTCAAGGCGTACTCGCTGTTCGAGAAGGACGTCGAGTACGTCGTCCAGGAGGGCAAGGTCCTGATCGTGGACGAGTTCACCGGCCGCCTGATGCCCGGCCGCCGCTACTCGGACGGGTTGCACCAGGCGATCGAGGCCAAGGAAGGGGTGCGGATCGAGGGGGAGACCCAGACGCTGGCGACGATCACGCTCCAGAACTTCTTCCGCATGTACGAGAAGCTCGCCGGCATGACCGGCACGGCCGAGACCGAGTTGCGCGAGTTCTGGGAGATCTACAAGCTGGACGTGGCCGTCATCCCGACCCACAAGACCTGCGTGCGCAAGGACCAGAACGACGTCGTGTACCGCACCAAGCGCGAGAAGTACAACGCCGTCGTGGATGAGATCGTCGCCTTTCACGAGCGCGGCCAGCCGATGCTGGTCGGCACGATCAGCGTCGAGGTGAGCGAACTGCTGGCGCGCATGCTCAAGCGCCGCGGCATCCCGCACAGCGTGCTGAACGCCAAGCACCACCAGAAGGAAGCCGAGATCGTCTCGCTTGCGGGCCAGCGCGCCGGGGTCACGATCGCGACCAACATGGCCGGCCGCGGCACCGACATCAAGCTCGGGCCGGGCATCCCGGACCTGGGCGGGCTCCACATCCTCGGCACCGAGCGCCACGAGTCACGGCGCATCGACCGGCAGCTGCGCGGGCGCGCCGGCCGTCAGGGCGATCCGGGCTCGTCGCGCTTCTACCTGTCGCTCGAGGACGACCTCATGCGGCTGTTCGGGAGCGAGCGCATCTCGGGACTGATGCAGCGCATGGGGGTCGAGGAGGGCGAGGTCATCGAGCACCCGCTGGTGACCGGGGCGATCGGCCGGGCCCAGAAGCGGGTCGAGGCGCACAACTTCGACATCCGCAAGCACCTGCTCGAATACGACAACGTCATGAACCAGCAGCGCACCGTGGTCTACGACCTGCGGAACGCCGCCCTGCTGAGCCAGGACATGAGCGAGACCGTCCTCGACGCGATCGAGTCGGTGGTGCGGGCGCGCCTCCACAAGCTGACCGGGGGCGAGAAGTCCCACGTGGACGAGTGGAATCTCAAGACCGTCGTCGACGAGCTGTCGTTCCTGTTGCGCACTCCGCTGACGGTCGCCGAGCTCGAGGCGGCCAACTACGGGGAGCTCGAAGAACGCGTGGTCGAGCGGGCGGTGGCCGCGTATCGCGCGCGCGAGGTGGAATTCACCGCCCCGATGCTGCGCGAGCTCGAGCGCCACGTGTTCCTGCGCATCCTGGACGACCACTGGCGGGACCATCTCTACGAGCTGGACCATCTCAAGGGCGGGATCGGGCTACGCGCCTACGGACAGCGCGACCCGCTGGTCGAATACAAGCGCGAGGCCTTCAAGTTGTTCGAGACGCTGCTGGACGAGGTGAACGAGGATTTCGTCACGAACTTCTTTCGCGTCCAGCTGGCTCCGGAGGTGATGCAGAACGTGGCGCCGCGCCCGCGCCCGCGGCAGCAGCTCACGGAGCGCCACGAAGCGGCGGTGTCGTTCGGTGGGGGCGCGTCGGCGGAGGGCGGCGAGGCCGAGGCCCCGGCGCGGCGCGAACGACGTCCGGGGCAGGTGGGCGGCGATGACGCCGTGCGCACGGCACCGGTGCAGGCGGGACCGCGCGTGGGGCGGAATGACCCCTGTCCGTGCGGCAGCGGGAAGAAGTACAAGAAGTGCCACATGCCGATCGACCAGGGGGTGGGGACCGGAGCATGAGCCACGATCGCCGGATGGACCCGGTGCAGAGACTCTTCAGCTTGTTCGCCGATCATCTGGAGGCGTGGCTCGAGGGCGATGAGCTGGCGCTCGAGGCGCTCGACCAGGCGCTCCAGGAGAGCGGCCTGACCGAATCCGAACTGCAGGCGGCGCTGCTCGCCCTGCGCGGCCTCGCCGGCACGCTGCCGGACCCGGGCCCTCAATCCTGGATGGACGGCGCGGAGACCCGGCTCGACCTGGCTCCCGGCGTGCGCGCGCAACGGGTGTTGAGCCCCGAGGAGCGGGAGTCCCTGAGCCCCGAGGCGTGGGGCTTCCTGCTCGCGCTGCAGCAGCGCGGCTCGCTCGATCCGGGCCAGTTCGAGCGCGTGCTCGACCGGCTGACGACCAGTGGCGTGCGGCCGGTCGGCGTCGATCTGGCGCGCGAGGTGGCGGTGCGCGTGGCGTTCCCCGGACCGGACCACCAAGGTTCCCTCGATCACGGAGCGGGCGATGGCGAACTCGCGCACTGACCGCGGCGCGGCGAGCGCGCGCACCGTGGTGAAGAAGAAGGCCCCGGCAAAACCTGTGGCGCGAAAGTCCGCCCCGGAGGCCGAGGAGCCGGTCGCGACCGTGAAGAAGACCGTGACGGCCGCGAAGAAGCCGGCATCGAGGAAGACCGCCACCCCGGCGAACACGACCGCTGGGAAGGCGAAGAAGGAAGCGGCTTCGGCAAAGAAGGCAGGGGCCGCGAAGCAGGCGGCGGCGGGCGAGGGGCGGGTGCGGTCGCTGGTCATCGTCGAGTCGCCGACCAAGTCCCGCACCCTGACGAAATTCCTCGGCCGCGGGTT
>JBKJXJ010000150.1:0-2959 GCA_046716125.1 Candidatus Eiseniibacteriota bacterium | reverse complement strand
CGCCACGAGTGCCCGGCGCGTCATGAACCCGTCGGGCGCCGGCGCCGTGGTCGGGAGGTCGCGGCCGCCGGCATCGGGCGGGGACGGGACCATGTCCGCGGGGGCCTCGGGCAGGCTTGCCACCGTGGCCGGGGCGTCGCTCGCTGCGGGCTCCGCGACCGCCGCCGGCGCGTCCAGCGGCTCGACGTGTTCGGTGCCGAGGGCGGACAGCGGGGCATGCGTGGATCCGGTCGCCGGAGTCGCGCCTGGGCGCACCGGGAACGGGATCGGCTCGCGTGAGACCGGGTCGCGAACGGCGGAAGCGGGCAGCGCGGTCGAGGCGGACGGCGGGATGGGACGCGCCGCGTGCTGGCCGAGCGCGGGCGCGGCGACGTTGCGCAGCAGCCATTCCGGTTCGAGCACCCAGTGCTCCGCGCCGTCGTCGGTCTGGACCGCGCGCGCGATGCCAACGGCCGGAGGCGCGCCCTGGACATCGGTCGGGTCGGCCGACATGCGCCACACCAGGCGATCCGCCACCAGGCATGCCCGCTTGAGACCGAGCGCCACGACCACGACCGGTTGCTCCGCCATCCGCCGCGCCGAGGGCGCGAGCGCCGGCAACACCGGAAGTGCCTGCCGGCGCAGCATCATCTCGATCGTGTCGGCCGGGATGAGGCGCACGCGCACCACGGCGTGCCAGGGCACCGCCAGCTGCAACTCGTCCTGCTCGAGCATGAGATAGGTGTCGCGCTCGGCGCGGATCGGGACGCGCACCGTCCACGCACCCGGCCGCTCGCCGGTCGGGCCCAGATGGGCGCCGACGCTCGCCAGCACCTCGGACGCAGGCTGGATGCCGGTGTAGGCGATGCCTTCGCAGATCACATCGAGGGCCGAACCGTCGCTCGTGAGCCACATGCGCATGCGGGCGGCACTCCCGCCCACGAGCCAGTCGAGCGCGGCGCGAAGCGCCCCCGCGACCGGCGACAGCAAACGCACGCCACGAAGCTGCTCGGCATCGCCCCTCGCACCCGGGATGCCTTCGAGCGCATCGCTCAGCGACACCACCGCGGGCTCGGTATGGGGAGCCTCGGAGCGTGTCGAGCCCAGCGGGGATCCCGCGTTCAAGCCGCTGGCCGCGTTTCGCGCGAGCGGCACGCGTTCGATCGCGCGCGCCATCAGCCCGAGCTCGTTGTCCATCCGCTTGAACACGTCCACCTGACCCGTCCGTGCGCACTCGGTCGCGGCGCGCTGCAGCCGCTCGACCACCGGACGCAGGGCCGCCGGCCAGGCGCCGCGCGCATACTGCGCGAGGGCAGCCAGCAGACGGTCGAGGCCGTGCAGCGAAAACGTCTGCGCCAGCTGGCGTGCGCCGTCCATGGAACGGGACGGGGTGCTCTCATCGAGCGCCTGCGCCACGTTTTGGCTCAGGCCACGCGCCATCTCCTGCGCGCGGTCGTGCCCTCCGACGTCGCTCATTCGCGTTCCTCCGGTCCCGCGGGGGCGGTCACGACCGCTCCTCGTGGCCCATGGTGTGATCGCCTGCTGTCCGCCGACCGGCATTCCGGGGAGGCTCGCCTGGCAATAGATGCTCCTGACCCAGCAACCTGAGTCCCGGCGGCCGCGCCGCGGGGTCCTCCTCACCGCTCAACATCCCGCCCTGGCGTTCCTGCTCCGCGGGTCCATCCGACCGTCCCGTACCGGAGGGATCGCCGGCCGGCGGCTCGGGCGGTGACAGACGGACCACCATGCCCTCGAGCTCGCGAACCTCCTCTTCGAGCCTGCGCACCAGCCGCTCGGCAGCGCGCGAGACGCTCTCGCCCGCGGCCGAGAGCCGCTCGCCCTTCTGGCCCGCGTCCTGGATCATCTCCCGCACGCGCTCGAGCAGCCGCGAGCGCTCGCCCACGCGGGGCGTCTCGGCGACGGCCGGCAGGGGGATCTCCTCGAGCCGCTCCGCCACGCGCTGGCGCACGTCGCGCATGCGCTCGACCGCGGAGGCGACCTCGCCTTCCACGTCGTGCGAGAGCCGTGTGGTGCGCTCGGTGGCGCTGCGCACCTCGGCGGCGAGCCGCTTCATCTCTTCGGACAGCTCCGCCATCTCGGCCTCGGGTCGCCCGAGGCGCGAGCCGGTCAGCGCGGCGTTCAGCGCGATCAGGGTGGCGCGGTTGGCGACGAGGTGGACCTGGTCGGAGATCTCCTGGACCCGCAACAGCCCGCGTCCGAGATGCTCGACGCTGCCGCTCGAGGACTCGAGCAGCTCCTGGATGGCGGCGCGGGTCGCGTCGCGCCAGGGACCGAGGGCTTCGGCATCGGGGGCCTTCGATCCCGAGGCGAGCGTGGCCATGGACTGTTCCAGCTCGCCGCCCAGTCGCTGCAGTTCGCGCACGGTGGTCAGCAGGGAGGTCGCCTCGACGAAACCGCGTTCGGCTTCGGCGGCGGTCTCGCGCGCATCGCCCAGCGCGCCGCCCACGGCGGCGCCGACCTGCTGCACCGCTTCACGGTTCTCGGCGCGCACTTCGTCCAGGTGCCGGAGACCGCGATCGAGCGTATCCACCAGCGGCGCGAGCGCCCCCGGCTTGACGCGCAGGCCGCCCCAACGCTCGGTCTCGACCCAGCGATCGAGGGACTCACGCATCATCGCCAGCTGCGCGCGAACGACGCTCAGCTCCTCGGCCGCGCGGGCCGCCTGGCGGTGATGGGTGAGCAGGGCCTGGATCTGCTGGGTGATCTGCGAGAGAACGCCCCAGCCGCTGCCGGCGGGAAGCGCACGAAGATCCGAGACACGGCCGGAGGCGAGACTGCCCGCGAGGCCGTTAAGGTGGCCGATGATCCCGCGATCGAGCCAGAGCGCCAGCGCGATCCCGATCAGGATGCCGGCGGAGGAGACGGCCGAGACCCACAGGACGAACAGCGGCAGGTCCACCACGCCGGTCGGATCGGCATTGCCGGCGATGACCCACCACATCCCCGCGGCGGCGACCAG
>JBKJXJ010000149.1:0-4268 GCA_046716125.1 Candidatus Eiseniibacteriota bacterium | reverse complement strand
CCCCCTAACCCCCCCCCGCCCCCCCCCGGGGGGGGGCCACCCGGCCCCGGTCCGTTTCTTCGCGAGCGACCCCGGCCACGGGCGTGCGCGGGGGTGTGCGGCTAACCGTCATGCGGGGCGACGAGCGCTTCGAGTTCCGCGACCGGCTGCCGTTGCTGCCGCTGCGGGACGTCGTCATGTTCCCCTACCTGACCATCCCGCTCCTGGTCGGGCGCCTGCCCTCGATCAACGCGATCGAGAAGGCGGTGGCGCGCGATCGCATCCTGTTCGTGACCGCGCAGAAGCGCAGCGAGGTCTCGGACCCCTCCTACGACGAGCTCTACAAGGTCGGGACGGTGGTCCGCGTGCTCCAGCTGTTCCGGCTCCCGGACGGGACGCTGCGGGTGCTGGTCGAGGGCCTGTGCCGCGTCAAGGTCGAGCGTTTCACGTGGTCGTCGGATTACTACATCGTCAAGGTCGCCCCGCTCGCCGAGGACTCGACGCGCGGGCCTGAGGTCGAGGCGCTCATGCGCAACGTCCTCTCGCTGTTCAACGACTACGTCCACCTCAACCGGCGCATCCCGGACGAGGTGCTGGTGAACGCGAACAACATCACCGACCCGGTCTCGCTCGCCCACACGGTCGCCGCGCACCTGCTGGTCAAGGTGCCGCAGAAGCAGAGCCTGCTCGAGGTCGAGGGGACGGTGGACCGTCTCAAGCTCCTCAGCCAGACGCTCACCTCCGAGCTCGAGATCGTCAAGCTCGAGCGCAAGATCGAGGGTCAGGTCCGCTCCCAGGTCCACCGGAATCAGAAGGAGTTCTATCTCAACGAGCAGCTCAAGGCGATCCGCAAGGAGCTGGGCCATCAGAACGAGTTCGCGAGCGAGATCGAAGAGCTGCAGCACGCGATCCGCAAGGCCCGCATGCCGCGCGAGGTGCTGACGCGGGCGGTCAAGGAGCTCGACCGGCTGTCGCGGATGAGCTTCATGTCCCCCGAGGCCACCGTGGTCCGCAACTACCTGGACTGGCTGGTCTCGCTGCCGTGGAGCAAGGTCACGCCCGATCGCTCGGACATCGGCGAGGTCGAGACCATCCTCGACGAGGACCACTACGGCCTGCGCAAGATCAAGGAGCGCATCGTCGAGTACCTCGCGGTGCTCAAGCTCACCGGCAAGAACAAGGGACCGATCCTGTGCTTCGTCGGCCCGCCGGGGGTGGGCAAGACGTCGCTGGGCAAGTCGATCGCGCGCGCGCTCGGCCGCCGGTTCGTGCGCATGTCGCTGGGCGGGGTGCGCGACGAGGCCGAGATCCGGGGCCACCGGCGCACCTACATCGGTTCGCTGCCGGGGCGGATCATCCAGAGCCTCAAGAAGGCCGGCAGCAAGAACCCGGTCTTCCTGCTCGACGAGGTCGACAAGCTCGGCAGCGACTTCCGCGGCGATCCCGCCGCGGCGCTGCTCGAGGTGCTCGATCCCGAGCAGAACCACACCTTCAACGACCACTACCTCGAGGTGGACTTCGACCTGAGCCAGGTCATGTTCATCTGCACCGCCAACTCGCTCTACAACATCCCGCCCGCGCTCGCCGATCGCATGGAGATCATCCGGCTGCCCGGCTATCTCGAGAACGAGAAGGTCGAGATCGCCCGTGCGTTCCTGGTCCCCAAGCAGGTGAGCGCCGCCGGGTTGGACGCGAAGGACCTCCGCATCGGCGTTCCGGCGCTGCGCGCGGTCGTCAACCGCTACACGCGCGAGGCCGGCGTGCGAAACCTCGAGCGCGAGCTGGCCGGACTGTGCCGCAAGCTGGCCAAGAAGAAGGCGGCCGGCGAGTTGCGCGGACGGGTCACGGTCACGCCCGACAATCTGTCGAAGTACCTCGGACCCATCCGATTCCTGGACACGGTGGTCGAGCGCACGGAACGGGTCGGGGTGGCCAACGGGCTGGCCTGGACCGAAGTCGGTGGCGACGTGCTCACGATCGAGGTCAGCATCCTGCCCGGCAAGGGGGAGCTGCTCCTGACCGGCAAGCTGGGCGACGTGATGCGGGAGTCGGGCCAGGCAGCCCTGTCGTACGCCCGCTCGCGCGCCACCCAGCTCGGCCTCGACAAGTGGTTCTACCGGGACATCGACATCCACGTGCACATCCCCGAGGGCGCGAGCCCGAAGGACGGCCCCTCGGCCGGGATCACGATGTGCGTGGCGCTGGTGAGTGCGCTCACCGGTGTGCCGACGCGCGCCGACGTGGCGATGACCGGCGAGATCACGCTGCGCGGAACGGTGATGGGGATCGGCGGGCTCAACGAGAAGACGGTGGCGGCGCGCCGCGCCGGGCTCAAGACGCTGCTCATCCCGAAGACCAACGAGAAGGACCTGGCCGAGATCCCCGAAGAGGTGCGCGCGGACATCGAGTTCATCCTGGTCGAGAACATGGACGAGGTGCTCCAGCACGCGCTCGATCGGCCGATGCCGGAAGTCGCCAAGCCCAAGCCCGAGGCCGGCGCCGGGGAAGGCGAATCCGCCCGCTACGCGCACTGACGCCCGTCCGACCGAAAGCGAGCTCCTGGCGAACCCCATGAACGAGCCCCGCGCCGCTGCGACTCCCGGCCCCACGACGCCATCCGGCGTGAAGCGGACCCGGCTCTTCACGCCGGGCCCGGTCGAGATCCCGCAGCGCATCCTGCGAGCGCTGGCCCAGGAGCCCCCGCACCACCGCACCGACACGTTCCGCGACGTCATCCGGCGCATCACCGAGTCGCTGCGCCGTCTCCACGGCACCGAGGGCGAGGTGTTCCTGCTCGCCGCCTCCGGGACCGGGGCGATGGAGGCGGCGGTCGTGAACCTCATGGCCCCCGGCGAACGCGCGCTGGCGATTGCAGGGGGCAAGTTCGGCGAGCGCTGGGCCGCGTTGCTCAAGGCTTACGGGATCGAGCACGAGGTCGTCGAGGTCGAGTGGGGCGCGGCGGTGGACACGGCAGAGATCCGGCGCCGACTCGAGGGCGATCCTTCGCTCGGCACGGTGTTCGCGACCCACAGCGAGACCTCGACCGGCGCGCTGCACGACGTCGAGGCGCTCGCGCGCATCACGCGCTCGATGTCGCGCCGGCTGGTCGTGGATGCCATCACCAGCGTGGGCGTCCACCCGCTGCCCCAGGACGCCTGGGGCGTGGATGTGGTCGTGTGCGGCTCGCAGAAGGGGCTCATGATCCCGCCCGGCATCGCCACGCTGAGCCTGGCGCCTTGGGCGGCACCGTGGATCGACGGTGCGCGACTGCCGCGCTTCTACTTCGACCTGCGCAAGGCGCGCAAGAGCTTCCCGATGGGAGAGACCGCCTTCACCCCGCCCGTGAGCCTGGTGCTGGCGCTCGAGGAGTCGTTGGCCATGATCGCCGAGGAAGGTCTCGAGGCCGTGCACCGCCGTCACCGGCGCCTGGCCCACGCCACCCGCGCCGGCGCCGAAGCGCTCGGGTTCGCGGTGTTCCCTTCCAGCCCATCGCATGCCGTGACGGCGCTGACGCCGCCGGCGGGGGTGGAAGGCTCCGCGGTCGTCAAGCGGCTGCGCGACGTGCACGCCATGGTGGTCGCCGGCGGGCAGGACCGGCTCAAGGGCAAGATCCTCCGCATCGGCCACATGGGGGCCTACCAGCTCGAGGACATCGTGGCGATCGTGGACGCGCTCGAGGACTGTGTGGCGGCGCTGGGCCGGCCTTCCACCGGTGGCGCCGCCGCGGCGCGCGCCGCCTGGGACCGCGCGTGAGAGTACTGGTCGCCGACGGCATCGACGCCGCGGCGGTCGCGCGGCTGCGCGAGGCCGGCCTCGAGACCATCGAGCGCAGCGGGCTCAAGGGCGCCGAGCTGATCGAGGCGCTGGGCCCCTGCGACGGGATCATCGTGCGCGGCGCCACCAAGGTCACGGGCGACGTGCTGCGCGGCTCGCCCGGCCTGCGCGCCGTGGTGCGCGCTGGCACCGGGCTCGACAACGTGGACCTCGCGGTGGCGAAGGAGCGCGGCGTGACGGTCTCGAACACCCCGGCGGCCAACGCCATCTCGGTCGCCGAGCTGGTGTTCGGCCTGGTGCTGGCGCTCGAGCGTCACCTGGTGGACGCCGCCGCCGACCTGCGCCGCGGGCACTGGGAGAAGACCAAGTACGCGGGCCGCGAGCTGTGCGGCCGCACGCTCGGGCTGCTCGGGTTCGGCCGCATCGGCCGCGAGGTCGCGCTGCGCGCGCGCGCGTTCGGGATGGACGTGATCGCGTGCGACCCGGTGCTGCCGCAATGGCCGACCGGCTACGAG
>JBKJXJ010000148.1:0-6943 GCA_046716125.1 Candidatus Eiseniibacteriota bacterium | reverse complement strand
ATCGTCACGAGCACGTGATGCGCCGGGGCCGCGCCGGCGCTGTGTCGCGCGCGGCCCCGCCCGTCGTTCGGCTACACTCGCGCCCCCATGGACTCCACCCTCGACCACGCGCTCAAGTCGGCGACGTCGCGCTTGAGCGCAGTCGGCGATTCACCGGCTGCCGAGGCCGAGGAGCTGCTCGGGCGTCTGCTCGGGCTTGCCCGCCCCGAACTCTACCTGCAGCGCACGCGCGAGCTGGGCGCCGATGAATGGCAGCGGCTCGACCGCTGGCTCGCGCGCCGGGCGCGCGGCGAGCCCATCCAGTACATCACCGGGCGCGCGGCCTTTCGCGGGCTCGACCTGGTGGTGGACCCCTCGGTGCTCATCCCCAGGCCCGAGACCGAGGGACTGGTCGAGGCGGTGCTCTCCGCCCTTCGCGATGAGCTCTCGCGCTGGCGCGAGCCGCGCGTGCTCGACCTCGGCACCGGATCGGGCGCGATCGCGCTGTCGATCGCGGCCGAATGGCCGGCCGCGGTCGTGACCGCCACCGACGCGAGCGAGGCGGCCCTGGCCGTGGCGAGGGCGAATGCCGCCGCCTGCGGGCTCGCCGAACGCGTCCGCCTGGTGCGCGGCGACTGGTTCGATGCCATCAGCCCCGAGGACCGCTTTGAAGTCGTGGTCTCCAACCCTCCCTACATCTCGACCGGCGAACGCGACACGCTGCAGGCTCAGGTGCGCGAGTTCGAACCGGAGGCGGCGCTCTTCTCCGGCGAGACGGGGCTCGACGCGCTGCGCGAGATCGTGGATGAGGCGCCCCGTCACCTGGTCGGGGGTGGGTTGCTCGCCCTCGAACTGGCCGAGATGCGTGCCCGCGAGGTCGCGGGATGGCTCGAAGGCGCGCATGACTGGGGCGACGTCACGCTGCTCGACGACCTGGCCGGCCGTCCCCGCTGCCTGCTCGCCCGGCGGCAGAAGGGCCCGGCGATCGCGCCGGCACAGTGGACGGAGGAAGGCTGAGGCGACCGCCCCTCAGTGCCTCCCGAGCAACCCCAGCAGCCCGGTCGTCAGCCACGGCACGTAGGTGATCACCAGCACGCCGAACGCGAGGATGATCAGCATCGGCAGCGACGCGCGGGTCACCTCGAGGAGCGGTTTGCCGAAGCGGTAGGACGAGAGGAACAGGTTCAGCCCCACCGGCGGCGTCAGGTAGCCCAGCTCCAGGTTGGCGACGAAGATGATCCCGAGATGCACCGGGTGGATGCCGAACGTCGCGGCGATCGGGATGATGAGCGGCACCACCACGACCGTCGCCGAGAAGATGTCCATCAGGCAGCCGACGATGAGCAGGAACACGTTGAGGGCGAGCAGGAACGCCCACGGTGAGTGGATGTGCTCGGTCGTCCAGGCGACGAGCTGCGCCGGCACCTCGGCGTCGACCATGTAGCTGCTGAATCCCATCGCGGCGGCGAGGATCACGAGCACACCGCCGACCAGCACGACGGTCTCGGCCAGCACCTTGGGCAGATCGCGACGCACCGAGAGGTCGCGCAGGACGAAGCACTGGACGACGAACGAGAAGAGCACGGTCAACGCCGCCGCCTCGATCAGGGTGGCGAAGCCGCCGAAGATCGCGACCAGGACGATGATCGGGAGCATCAGCTCCCACTTGCCCTGCCAGATCGCCGTGACCACCTCGCGGCCCTCGAACCGCGTGCGCGGCGCATGGGAGCGCATCCCTTCGCGCACGCCCCACGCAGCGGTGAGCCCCAGCAGCAGGATGCCCGGCAGCAGGCCGCCGATGAACAGGTCCTCGATCGCCACCTGCTGGGAGACGACGAAGTAGAGGATGAGCGGCAGCGAGGGCGGGAACAGCAGGCCGAGCGAGCCGCATGCGGTGATGAGGCCGAGCGAGAATCGCTCGCGGTAGGACTCCTGGCGGAGCGCCTGGAACAGGAGTGCACCCATCGCGAGGATGGTGACGCCCGAGCCGCCGGTAAAGGCGGTGAAGAACGCACACACCACCGCGACCACGATCGCCGTACCCCCGGGCATCCAGCCCAGCAGGGCCCGGAATACGCGCAGCAGGCGCTGGGACGCCTGGCTCTCCGAGAGCAGGAAGCCGGTCAGGGTGAAGAGCGGGATCGCGGCCAGCGTGGGGGAGACGGCGAGGCGGTAGGCCTCGACCGGCATGGCGGCGATCGGCACCGCGTCCTTCATGAAGAGCAGCACCGCCACACCTCCGAGCAGCGCGAAGATGGGACCGCCGAGCGCGGTGCCGAGCAGCACGAGGCCGACGCCCGGCCATGGGTTCTTCCCCTCGAGCAGCATCGGGTACTGGGAGAGCCAGACGCCGGCGATCAGTCCGAGCGAGGCGACCAGCCGCCCGCCCCAGCCCGGCGAGGCGCGCCACACGAGGCGCACGGCGATGAGCGCGAACGCGATCGGCAGGACGACCTGGGTGACCCAGGTCGGCACGCCGGCCCCGATGGTTCCGCCCGCCTCGCGCTCGATCAGCACCATGCCGAGGCTCGCGCGGCAGAGCAGCGCCGCCACCGCCGCCGAGACCGCCGCGGAGACGATCGCGGCGGCGCGCCGCCACGGGCCCTCCGGGATGAACGCGCCGGTCGCCAGCTCGAGCAGCTTGCCATCGCGGGCGGCGATCGCCGCGCCCAGGAATCCGACCCAGAGCGTCAGGTGCTGGACGAATGGCCCCGAGCCCGGGATGCCGGTCTTGAACACCGCGCGCCACACGATCTCGAGCAGCGGAAGGATCGCCATCACCGCCAGCGCGGCGCTGGCGGTGATGGTCTCGAGGCGGCCGAAGGCCGACTTCAGCGAGCGCCTCCG
Organism: Candidatus Eiseniibacteriota bacterium; assembly: GCA_046716125.1. Classification (GTDB taxonomy): domain Bacteria; phylum Eisenbacteria; class RBG-16-71-46; order RBG-16-71-46; family RBG-16-71-46; genus WS-11. The sequence goes on along the minus strand of JBKJXJ010000148.1, from coordinate 4,117 downwards.
CGCCTGCGCTGGCGGTAGGCATCGCGCTCGCGCGTCGCCATGTCGAGGATGTCAGGCGGGATGAGGGTGCCGCGCATCCCCTTGGCGAACTGCTCGGCGGCCGCGCGCCACTCCGACACCGCGCCGGCGGGGACCTGGGTCACGGTCAGGCCGCGCTTCTTCATCTCCTCGACCGCGGTCGTGTCCTGGCGGGGCACGCCGCGCAGGAGCTTCGATTCCAGCCGGTTGCACGCCGCCTGGATCTTCGCCTGATCGGCCGGCGAGATCTTCGACCACGCCTGCCTGGTGACGACCAGCCCGCCGACCAGAGGCGCCATTCCGATCCCGACCATGTTGGGCGTCTGCCGGTACCACTGGAGCGTGAGGGCCAACAGCGGCGTCGTGGGCGTGCCGTCGATCATCCCGGTCTGGAGGCCGGTGAGCATGTCGCTGGGGGCCAGCGCCACCGGGGAATAGCCGTTGCCCTTCCACAGCTGGACCCAGCGGTCGTCACCCGCCATCGCGTACATCTTGGTCTTCTTGATGTCGGCGACCGTGCTGGCCTTCTGCCTGGTGAAGAAGTACACCCAGCCGCCGTGTCCCCAGTTGAGGAGGACGAACCCCTTGGCCTCGAGCCGCTGCTTCAGGATCGGGGTCATCTTGTCGAGCACGGCGTTCAGCTCCGGATAGGAGTCGAAGAACATCGGCACGCCGAACATCTGGAACGAGTTGTCGATCTGGGCGAGCCCGGCCGTGGTGACCGCGGCGGCCTGGAGCTGGCCGACCCGCATCTTGCGCACGTAGTCGGGCTCGTCGCCGGCGACGCCGCCGGGATAGACCTTGAGCTGGACGCGACCCGAAGTCTCCCTCATCCACTCGGCGCCCATCTCCTTCATGGCTTTGTGCCACACCGAGCCGTCGGGGACGAAGGTGGCGAGCTTGATGACGACCGGTGCGGGCGGCGCCTGCGGCACGGCGGGGGTGGGAGCGAACACCGGCATCAGCGCCAGGCCCAGGAGGGTGAACCATGCGAGGAGTCTCGTCGTCCTGACTGTCATTTTTTCTGGCCCTTCGGTTTGGGATCCTCGGATTCGAGGAACAGGTCGTCTTCGCGTTTGAGCAGCTCGCGCGCGTGCTGCTGCAGGATCAGCGTGGCCAGGCGACTGCCCGGGTCACGGTCGGGGTCCACCGAGAGCGCGCGGTCCAGCAGCTCGCGAAACTCGCCGCGGTTCTGAGTCATCACCGAGACGGTCTGTGCGAGCGTGAGGTACGGGGAGGCTTTGTTGCCCTTCGACAACTCGACCGCCCGCTGGAAGTGAACGCGGGCGCGTTCCGGCGAGCCGCCGAGATCCTTGGGGAGCGCCTCGAGGATGATCATCGCCTCGTGGAACGCGCCGCCGTCGAAGGTCTCATCCAGCCTGAGGCCGCGCTGCATCAGTGCGCGCACCGCGCCCAGGTCGGCGAGCAACTCGGCGCGGTCCTTGCCGAGGTTGATCGCCGATCCCCACGCCGCGGCGGTCCAGTAGAGCATCCGCAGCTCCTTCGCCTTGATCTCGCCGGCGGCGGAGTCCGGGAAGGTCTGGAGTCGCTGGGTCAGCCCGCGATGGTTCAGCTCGAGCCCCCGCAGCCCATAATTGCGCGCCCGCAGGAAGAGCTTGAGCGCGCGCTCGCGGATTGCACTGGCCCTCGCATAGTCCGCGGCCTCGACTGCGTTCGCGTCAGCCAGGATGAAGCCCGCGGCGTACTGGGTGAAGCCCTGGCACAGCGACAGCAACAGCCCGCGGTGCCTGGGCACCGTCTGGAGCAGCCCTTCCATCGTCTTCAGCCCGAACGGGATCGCCTCGCGCACGAGCTGGGGGTCGTCCTCGTTGCTGAAGACGTCCGGACCGGAGGTGATCGCGTTGGCGACGCTGGTCGTGGCCATCTTCTTGACCGAGCAGGAGGTTGTGGCGGCGAGGAGGGCCAGGGCGAACAGGACGATGCAGGTAGGAGGGGGGGCTGAGGTGCGCACGATTGCGCGACGCTACCCGCCGTCGCGCGGCGCGGTCAAGCCGGGGTCGGAGTCCCGAGCCCCGGCCCTACGGCTTCTGCTTAGGATCGAGGTAATGCGTGTCCTGCTCGCCCGCGCGGACCGCGACTTTGAGACGGTTGGCGGATGGCGGGATCGGGCAGTTGTAGTGGTCGGAGTATGCGCACGCGGGGTTGTACGCCATGTTGAAGTCGAGCACGTATCGGCCGTCGGGCAGTGCCGTCGGATCGAGGTAGCGGCCGACCGGGTAGGTCTCCTTGCCGGTGGTCGCGTCGCGGAAGAACACCGCGATGTCGTGCTCGCCGATGCCCGGCTCGAGCAAGCGGTTGGCTTCGAGCCTGCACCGCGTCTGGCCGACGACGAAGTCGAACCAGCCCGCGCGCACCGCGCGCCTCTGGGACCCGCGCGTGGACTGGATGACGACCGTGTCCTGGACCGGATCGGGCGTGAGCGGCAGCACGTACCGCCACGTGAGATCCACCGGGAAGTAATCGATGCCCTTGTACGTCTTGTAGCGCGGGTTCTCGGGATCGAACACGATGATCGCGGGATACCCCTGGTGCGAGAGCCGGAGCGTGTAACGACCGACGCCGATGCTGCTCGGCCCCACCGTGGCCACGCGCAGGTCCGCGCCCTTGACCTTGAAGGTCGCCGAGTCGTCGATCGCCTCGACTCGGAACGAATCCCCGACGACCGTGACGAAGACATGGTCATGCGACACGGACGGATCGTTGAGGCGCACGTCGGACGAGCCGGCCCGGCCCACCCTGAGGCGGCCGCGCGAGTCGAAGTCCACCCGCTTCGCGGTCGCCAGGTAGGAGCTGGGGCCGCTCTTCAGCCATTCCCGGGTGGCTTCTCGATCCTTCTCGATGGCGCGGCGGATCGAGTCGGCCTCGCCGGGCGCTAGCGTGACGGGCTTGGCGAGAGTGACGGGGGTGGTGGCGAGGATGAGGAGATAGGCGATCGTGACGAGCAAGGGCTCCTCCCAAGGGGCGGATGCGACGCCAGAGATACTAAGGGGTGGAAATCCATTCGGGAAGTCGAGGAAGGTTGATTTCGCGACCCCACCCGCCGATAATCCGAATACCCCACTCGAGATCCCGCCGCTTTCGAATATATCGTCCCCGCGCTCGACCGCGCGGGCCAACAGGAAGGAAGCGCGCATGGATTTGGGCGCTCGCACGCACGCGCACGTCGCACCCGACACTTCAGCACCGACCGCCAAAGCCGCCGGGACTCAATCCATGGACGCGTTGATCATCCAGGGTGGCCGCCCGCTGAACGGACGCGTCACCGTGAGCGGCGCCAAGAACGCCGCGCTCCCGGTGATGGCGGCGACCCTGCTCGCGCCCGGCCGGCACGTCCTGCGCAACGTCCCCTCGCTCGCCGACACCCGCACGATGGCGCGCGTGCTCGAGAAGCTCGGTGCCCGCATCGAATTCACCGACCACTCGTGCACGATCGACACGACCAACGTGGACTCGGTCGAGGCGCCCTACGACCTGGTGCGCACCATGCGCGCGAGCGTCTACGTGCTGGGACCGCTGCTCGCCCGCTTCGGGGCCGCGCGTGTGTCGTTGCCCGGCGGCTGTGCCTGGGGGCCGAGACCGGTCAATCTCCACATCGAAGGGCTGGACGCGATGGGCGCCCGGCTCGACATCGATCACGGCTACATCGTGGGCAAGGACGCGAAGCTCAAGGGCGCCCACATCCGCCATGAGACGGTCTCGGTCGGAGCCACCGCTCAGATCATGATGGCGGCGACGCTGGCCGAGGGCACGACGGTGATCGAGGGTCCGGCGAGTGAGCCCGACATCACCGTGCTCGGCGAGATCCTGATCGGCTGCGGCGCGCGCATCGACGGGCTCGGCTCGCGGACCCTGCGCATTCACGGGGTCAAGAGTCTGACGCCGATCGATACGACGATCATCCCCGACCGGATCGAGGCCGCCACGTTCCTCGCCGCTGCCGCGATCACCGGTGGCAACGTGACCCTCGAGCAGTGCGATCCCGAGCACCTGCGCGCCAGCATCGAGCGGCTCACCGAGGCCGGCTGCGCCATCCAGATCGGCGAGCGCGAGGTGACGATCGCGGGCCCGGTCCGTCCCG
>JBKJXJ010000147.1:0-4184 GCA_046716125.1 Candidatus Eiseniibacteriota bacterium | reverse complement strand
CTGAGCGTCGGAGTGTCGAAGGTCACCGGGCCTGGGCCGCTGCCCTTGCTCCACTCGATCCCGAGCACCCCGGGGGGGTCGGGAAGTAAGTCGTCATCGACCGTGCCTTCGAGGAACGCAGTCTGGGGGAGGTGCACCGTCTGTGACGGGCCCGCGTGGACGAGAGGGGCGCTGTTGATGGGCGCCCGCACGGTGACCTTGACCAGATCCCACGAGCCCAGCTGACCGTCGTCAACGTTGAGTCGCAGATAATAGGTGCCGGGAACGGTGAACGTGACCTGCGGCCTCAGGACCCTCGGATCCAGGAACGCGACCGGGCCTGGCCCGCTCACGACGCTCCACATCGTGGTCAGCGCCGGTGGTTGCGGCAGGCCGTCGTCGAAGACCGCGGCCGCAAGGCTCACGCTTCCCACGAGGGGCGGCCGGGACGGGTGACTGAGGAGGTCCGCCTGTCCGATCTCCACGACATCGGCGGCGAGGATGACGACCCGATCCGGCCCGGCGCTGACTTGCGGCGCCAGGTTGGTGGTCGTGGCGATCGTTTCGAACGCCCCGAGGTCAGGTGCTCCTCCCGCGTAGACGGCGGCCGGCAGGTCCAGGACCGTCTCGCCCTGCCACTGGAAGAACGCTGTCCCCGCGTTGATCGCCGGGCTCATCGGAGCCGGGATCCCGGTTGCGCCAAGGAGCGGCGAGGCCTGGACCTGATGCGCAGCGTCCACGGTGCTCTCGAAGTGGTTCACGCCATTGTTCCAGAACAGGCTGTACGAGGCGATCGAGCTGCCGCCCACCCGGCGCAACGCCGTCCCCTCGGTGCCGGTGAAGATGTTGTTCAGGACGATGGCATTGGCTCCGCCCACCAGCCCGTTCTTCTCGCCGATGAACGTGTTGTTGATGACGAAGAGGCGCTTGGTCATGGGCGCACCGACCAGGCTCTCGATGGTCTCGGCGTCGGGCATGCACGCGATCGCGGCGCTCAGGCCCGACGCGTTGAAGTTGGCCTGGAACAGGTTGCGCTCGATCCGCAGGATGTAGTTGCCGACCCCCGGGTAGTCGATGATCTGCACCCCGTCCTCGCCGTTGCCCGTGATGCGATTGCCGGTGATGCTCACGGTCCTGGGGCCGCCGGTGAATGCGTAGAGGCGGAACTCGATGCCGTCGTCCTGATTGTCACGGATGTCGTTGTCCAGGATCGCCATGTCCATCCGGCCGTTGAGATCGATGCCGTCGTCGGTGTTGTTGGCGAACAGGCTGTTCCGGATCGTGCCACCGGACCCGGGCACGTAGTCCACGCCGTCGCCGTTGGCGATGACGCGGCAGTGGGTGACATCAACGGTGGAACCCGAGGCGACGCCGTTCTCGCCTTTGGTGATGGTCAGGCCGATGACGGCGCTGCCATTGGCGCTGTCACCGAACTCGAGCACGGCGTTCCCGCCGCAGCCGGCCGCGCCGCCACACGCGCCGGCGACGACACCATCGAGGACGGTCTGGGCGATCCAGGTCGTGTCGCCGGTGACCAGAAAGCGCGAAGCGATGGTGACGGACTTGCCATTGACCCAAACGCCACCCGAGTGAACGCCCGGCGCCAGGAGGATGGTGTCCCCCGTGACCGACGCCTCGACGGCGGCCCTGACGGTCGCGTGGTTCGCGGGGACATGGAGGGTCGCGGTACGCGCCTCCGTCACGACGCCTGCCGTCGCCAGACACGCGGCGACGATGCGCAGAGGCCACTTGGGGAAAGCCCGTACTCGAGGGTCGGTGTCGGCCAGCAAGGTCACAAGTTCAACCGGTGTTTCGGGGGGGGTGAAGGCCTGGCCGTGGGGCACCCGGTGCCCGGGCCGCAACGATGTCTGGGGAGTAAGTTTATGGGGCCGCGTGCAGGAGCCCAAGGATTGATGCAAGTTCGGCGGTGTAACGGCCGAAACACATTGCGTCATGCACATTCAACCCGCGGGCCACGGTGGAACGCAACGTCCCAAGGATCGAGGGGCGCAGGGCGGGGCGATTGGACACGCAGGAGAACTCGTCGTCCAGGCCGCAGGACGCCGTGGTTCTGAGTAGAGTCTTCCGGAGGCGGGCTATTCCAACACGAAGATCTTCTGTCCCGCCTGACCTTCGCGATCCCTGGCCCGGACGAAGTAGACGCCTTTGGCGATCGATCCCGGTCTCGCGATCGTGCTCCAGGCCAACTGCCACACTCCGTTGGTCGCGCGGGTCGTGCCCGCCGCGACCCGGCGGCCCGCGAGATCATAGACTCCGATCACCACGTCATCGCCGCTCGTCCATCCCTGCCCACTCAACATGGTGCTCGCCGAGGTGGGATTGGGGCCGATCCGCAGGAACCGTCCCATCGTGCGGACTTCCGGGGCAGCGGAGGTAGAAACATCGACTGTCGTCCCGAACAGAACGCTCTGGGCTGCCTCGGCCATCTCTTGTGCCTGGTGTCCGATCCCGGGAACGTTGATGAGCTGCCAGTGGCTCGCGGGGTTGACGGCCTTGCCCTTGGCGTACATGTAGCCGGCCCGCACGAAGCGGTTGAGACCCTGCGCGTCAGCTTGCGCCGTGATCCGGAGGTCTGCGTCGCGCACCGTGTCCGCCGTTCCCACCATGATGACCATGTCCTTGTTCGTCCACTGCAGGAGATCCTGGTGGTTGAAGGAGAGCGAGGGATCGGCGGGTCCGTAGGGGCAATCGATGTTCAGATCCGGAGCGGTGTACCAGCCGGAGCCGGCGGCGATGGCGATGCGCACCTTGGCGTTGGGCTTGAACAGCATGAATCGGTGCACGTGTTGACCGCCTCCGGAGAAGCCCCACAGGTCGAAGCGCGGCTCGTTGAGAACAAACCCGGACCGCACGAGCTCGTGGATGCCCTCGTCGATGGTGAACGTCCAGCGCGCTTCAGGGTTCTTGACCCCCTCGCAATCATCGCTGCTGAATACGTTCCCCATCTGGTAGTTGCCCGTGGTGGGCCAGTTCACCAGGTCGTAATAGGGGCACAACACGATGTAATCGTGCTGGGTGGTCCAGGTGCGCCAGTAGTCGGCATAGCTGGACGCCGTGCGGCTTTTGCCGTGCATGGCCATGACGACGTTCGTGGCGGTGCTCAGCGACGATGGAATGACCGTGTAGACGCGGACGTCCGGGTTGCCGGCGCTCCGGTAGGTGAACCACGTCTTCGTATTGGCCGGGAAGACCTGGACGGTGTCGACGTCACTGACCCCGGCATCGGCGGCGCTGACGTAGTAGATGGTTTCCGAGCCGCTCACCGCAGGCAGCGAGAAGGTCTTGTTGGACCCAGTGCCAGAGAGGATGCCGTTCGTCCGGGTATGGATGCCAGTGTCGCTGACGGTCTCGCGGTCGACCGACCAGCCGATGGATCCTCCGCTGCTGCTGGGGCTGAACGTGAAGGCGTGAGAGCCCGCCAGACGCAGGCTCGGACCGTTCACGATCCCCGGGGCCGCCTGAGTCTCGGCGGCGAGTCCGTACGAGCTAAGGGCGAGAAGCACCGAGGTGGCGGAAGTGATAACGCTTCGGCGGTGCCGTGCGCTTGCGGTCATGAGCGTTCCCCCGTGGGATCTGCAAAGAAATCACACGCTTCGGCAACCAGGAGAGTGAAGTATGGGGAGAGAGCGGCGCGATGCAGCGGACTGGGGAAGGAGTGCCCGCTTGTCGGTCTGATGCGCCCGGACTGCGTGTGATTCGAACTCTCTCTGGCGGATCCCGTGATGATTTGAGTTCTGCGCCGAATTCGGCCGGAGTCGCTCTTTCTGCCTTTGTTTTCAGGGCTGGGCACAAGCGTCGTGCGAGAGGCGGACGGCCGACGCGCTCGCCACTGCCACGTGACCAGACTCGACCATTGAGCGTCGGGAGCCCAGGGGCAGTGCGACTGAGGCAAGCATTCGCGCGGCAGCCAGCTTGCGGGCGGCTCGTTGGAGACATCCGAGTTGACTGCGTTACGAGCCCGAGGTGGGCTCACGCGGATGTGGGTCGGACGGCGTGGGAGCCCCGGGATTCGCGCGGCGGTTCATGAGCGCTCGATCAGAGCGATGCGAGTGGTGGCCCCGGCGTGAGTCGAACACGCGGCACGCGGTTTAGGAAACCGCTGCTCTATCCGTCTGAGCTACGGGGCCACAATGAGTTACGAATTACTGGTCGCCCTTTTGGTCGCCCTTTGTTCCATCTTCAGC
>JBKJXJ010000146.1:0-3339 GCA_046716125.1 Candidatus Eiseniibacteriota bacterium | reverse complement strand
CCCGCGCGGTGCGCGAGTTCGGGCGCCTCGATGAGCCCGGGATCGGGAGCGAACGCGGCGTGGCCCAGGAGGTAGGCGATCGTGACCGCCGTGTAGGGCGCGATCCACATCGCCGCCTGAACCAGCGAGCCACCGCGCGCACGCGCCCGCGTCCACGCCAGCACCGCGAGCACCCCGACCAGCGTGACCCCGACCTCCTTGCTGAGGAGCGCGAGGGCAAGCGACCCGACGGCGAGAAACCCCGGCCACGCCCGGCCGCGCGCGTGCGCACGGACATCCAGCCAGAGTGCGGTCAGCCCGAACAGGGCGCAGAACACGTCGGTGCGACCTGAGACCCAGGCGACGCATTCGACGTGCGCGGGCATCAGCGCGAACGCGAGGCCCGCCACCCACGCCGCGCGCGACCCCGCACCCACGGCGACCACCAGCAGCGCGAGCGCCGCGCTCGCCAGAGCGTGGCCCGCGGCATTGACGATGTGGAACCAGAGCGGGTCCCAGCCGCCCAGCCGGCCGTCCACCCAGTAGCTCAGCACCACCAGCGGGCGCCACATCCCGGTCGCTCCCGAGACCGGCGCCCAGAAGTCGCTGAGCAGGAGACGGCCGAGCCAGTCTCCCGCTCTCAGGAAGGGATGACGTTCGATCAGGAAATGATCGTCGCGGAGGAACTCGCCGCCGAGGCCGGGGATGTAGATGAGGAAGCCGACCAGCGCGGCGCCGACGGCCGCGTGGCGCCACAGCGCGGCGGGCGGGGCATTCGTGGACCGCGGGCGTTCCGGAGTCGGAATCCGATCCCGGTCCGCCCGGCGTGTGGCCGCCGAACGGCTGACGGCGCGAGGGGTGCTGGTGCGGCGACGCGACACGGTAGCGGTGTCCTTATGGTTCGGCGCCGGCGACGGGATCACCCCGCCGCACGGCGCCGCTCCGACAACCCGAGTCTCCCGTAAGCCGAATTCTGTCGGATTGCTCCGTGGTGATCATTTGTCTGGGGCGCCCGTTTCCGAAACGCCTCGTTGCGACCGACCCTGGGGTGATAGCGGAGCGGGACACACCCCTCCCCCTCTATGCGGTCTTGCTCCAGGTGGGGTTTACCAAGCCGGCCCCGTCACCGGGACCGCTGGTGCGCTCTTACCGCACCGTTTCACCCTTGCCCGCAGCGCGGACCCGCTTGCGCGGGTGTCCAACGCCCGTTGGCGGTCTGCTCTCTGTTGCACTTTCCGTAGGCTCGCGCCCCCTGGGAGTTACCCAGCACCTTGCCCTGTGGAGTTCGGACTTTCCTCGACGGACGGCCTCGGCGACCGCTTACGCGGAAGCGTCGGCACACCCGCCGCGATCACCTGGGAGACTCGGAACTCGCATCGAGCGCCCGGTCGAGCGTCTCATTGACGATCTCATCCGCGCGCGCGTTCTCCTCCCTTCTCACCGCCACGAACCGCACCGACTCGAGCGCTGCCGCCGCCCGCGCCGCTTCGGCGTGGAGCGGCTTCAGGCCCGCGTGCTTGACGCGGTACTCGCCGGTCATCTGACGCACCACCAGCTCGGAGTCCATGCATACGACGACCGGACTCGCCCGGTGGCGCGACGCGGCCGCGAGCCCGGCGATCAGCGCCCGGTACTCGGCCACGTTGTTGGTCACCACGCCCAGCGTCTCCCCGCGCGCCTCGATCTCGCGGCCCGAAGGGTCGATGAGGGCGTAGCCGAGCGCTCCGGGGCCCGGGTTGCCACGGGCGCCGCCATCGCAACACAGCGTCCAGGAGCCCGGCGGGGGGTTCGGCATCGCGCGAAGGTACCCGACCCCGGGGCGCCGCTCAAGCGCGAGGCCCCGGCTCCTCCGTCTCCGCGAGCCAGCCCGCCGCGTCCAGCGCGAGCCACGCGTCCCGCCTGCCCCGACTCTTCAGATCGGAGAGGTTCGAGGCGCTGAACTCGTAGAGCCCGCCGGGAAGCGAACTCTGGGGCTCGACCACGCACACGCGCGCCGGCTCTGCTTCGGCCGAGACCGTCACCGCCGGGTGTGACGGCTGCCGCCCCCAGCCCGGCGGCAGCGCGCGCAGCTCGGTCTGGAGGTTCCGCCAGTTGGCGATCTCCAGCAGGCGCCCCGCGAGTTCGAGGAGATGGGGGTCGCGGCTGGGCTTGGGCGGCCCGCTGCTGGGCGAGACCAGCACCACGAGGATCGCGTCGGCTCCGTCGGCGAGGGCCGCGTGCAGCGGCTGGTTGGTGAACACCCCGCCGTCCACGAACTCGCCACCGCCGATCCTGACCGGCTCGAAGATGCCCGGCACAGCCGACGAGGCGACGGCGGCTTCGATGACGTCGTCGGGATTGCGCATATGCGCCACCTGACCCACGGCATAGCTGATGCGTTTGCGGAACTCGGGCGTCGGGTCGGGCCAGTTGATGAAGTAGCTCATGCGGCCGCTCTCGATCGCGCATGCGCTGATGATGAGATGGGTTTCGGGCGCCAGGAGCGCCCCAGGGTCCCCATCGGCCACGACGCGCTCAATCAGCCTGCGACGGGCATCGCTCCCCCAGATCCCGCGCCCGCCGGTCTCGGGAAGGATGCGGAGGATCAGGCGCCGCAGTCGGTCGCCAGTCTTCCCCGCCCGGTTGGTGAACCACAGCAGGGCGACGATCAACAGGATCGAAGCGCTGAACCGGTGGGGCCAGGCGACCCCGAGTCCCCAGGTCACCAGGTGCGCGGCGAGCCCCACCAGCAGGAACCAGCCGAACTGGCGCTGGAGGCGATGCGGGTCGCGCGCCGGCGAGAGTCGGGCGAGGGACCGTTCGACCCTGTGCGATCCCCTCGCCACCAGCACACCGACGAGCCCGACCAGCAACCAGGCCACCGTGTCGAGCAGCGCCCCGGGCACGCCGTCGTAGGCGGAGACCGCGGGCACGAACCACCGCCGTGGGCTCAGCTCGGGCGAGCCCGCCAGAGTGAGGATGAGCTGGATGGCGGCGAGGGCCATGAGCGTGGCGCCGAGCGCACGGACCATGAGCGTGATCCAGCGCATCCCGACCGATGAGGCGCGCAGCCGCGACCATACGCGCTCGAGCGGCGCGGTACGACATCCGTGTGCGAGCCACAGCACCGCGTTGATCGCGCCTACCGACACGCCGGCGAGGATCGCGGGACGGAAGCCCGCGGTCTCGAGCACACGGAGCACACCGACCTCGTACGCGCCGAGCGCGCCCCCGCCCGACAGGACGACGGCGATGCGGCGGAACGGCAGGGCGGCGGGGACGCCACGCGGCGCGGGATCGCTCATCGTAATCCGCCGCCCTGGCACGATCGGCGCCGCCTCATGGCGGAGGTCTCAGCCGATCGCGTCCGGGGGCCAGATC
>JBKJXJ010000145.1:0-3069 GCA_046716125.1 Candidatus Eiseniibacteriota bacterium | reverse complement strand
GCGAGATGCTCCAGCTCCTGCTCGAGGGTCGAATCGGACAGGTGGGACACGGACTCGATGCGCACAGACGTATCTCCGCGGGGGCTAAGTCGCGGGGGCGCAGAACATTCACACCATGCGTGTTTTCGGCGCTCGTGGAGTCACGCACGGCGCATATCGCGACCCGATTCGACAACTTTGGCGCGCGAGGGACGAAAGCCCCCGGACGGGCGGCATACGAAGGCTGGCGGGCGTTGGCGGGAAGGTCCTCGGGTTGTGGTCGCTAGGGGTCGAAAAGCCTGTCAAGACCCAATTGCGGCCCGCTCGCCGGATACCGCTGCCGCCGGACGCTGTGGCACCATGCGCGCATGGCGGATCTGCGGGTGCTCGAGTTCGTGCGGTATGACGACGGGGTTTGGAACCTGCCGCGGTGCCATGTGGACGCGCTCGCGGCGGAGTTCCCTTCGGTGCGGTTCGACTCGCCGGCGGACCGGGCGGAGGCGGACCGGCTGCTGCCCGAGGCGGACATCGTGCTCGGCTGGGGCGTCCGGCGCGCCAACTTCGCGAGCGCCTCGCGCCTGAAGTGGATCCAGCTCACCGCCGCCGGCGTCGGCGGCGTGCTGTTCCCCGAGATGGTCGAGAGTCCGGTCATCGTCACCAACGCGCGCGGCCTGCATGCGATCTCGATGAGCGAGCACGCGCTCGGCGTCATGCTCATGTTCGCGCGCAAGCTGCATCTGGCGCGCGACGCCCAGAACCGCCGTCATTGGGCGCAGGACGAGCAGTGGATCGATTCGCCGCCGTTCGGCCAGCTCTCCGGGAGCACCCTCGGCATCGTCGGCTTCGGCGCCGTCGGCCGCGCGCTCGCCCAGCGCGCGGCCGCTCTCGTCATGCGGGTGCTCGCGGTGCGCCGCCGTCCGGCCTCCGACCCCGCCCCGGCCGAGGCGCAGTGGGGCCCCGAGCGCCTCCACGAGCTGATCCGGCGCTCCGACTGGCTCGCGCTCGCGGCACCCCTCACATCCGCGACCCGCGGCATCATCGGACGCGACGAACTGGCGCTCATGCCGCGGCACGCGGTCCTGATCAATCTCGGACGGGGTGCTCTGGTGGACGAGGTGGCGCTGGCCGAGGCGTTGGCCGAGGGGCGCATCGCGGGCGCGGCGCTCGACGTGTTCCAGGACGAGCCGCTCCCCGCGACGAGCCCGCTGTGGGCGATGCCCCAGGTCATCGCAACGCCGCACGTCTCGGGCTTCGGGCCGCGCTTCTGGGAGCGCACCTGCGAGTTATTCGCACGCAACCTGCATCGCTGGCTCGCAGGCGAGCCGCTCGAGAACGTGGTGGACAAGCAGGCCGGATACTGACGTGGTCGCGACGCTCGGGGTGCTGGTCGCCGGTGGCGCCGGGTCGCGCCTGGGGCCGGGCGTCCCCAAGGCGCTGGCGCGGCTCGGCGGCGTCACGCTGCTGGACCGCGCCATCGCGATCCTTGCGGCGATCAGCGACGGGATCGTCGTGACAGCGCCGGCGGGTCTCGAGCTTCCGCTACCGCAGGCCATCCCGACGCCGCGCGGCACGTGCACGGTCCGCCGTGCCGACGATCCCGTCGGGACGGCCGGCCCGCTGGCCGGCATCGTCGCGGGCCTCGCGTCGGTCGCATTCGAGCGCTCGATCGTGCTGGGTGTGGACCTGCCGTTCATCGAGCCTGCCGCGCTGGAGGTCATGCTCGAACGGATGTCCGGCCGGCTCGCCGTGGTCCCCGCGCCGGGAGGATTCCCGCAGCCGCTCGCGGCAGCGTATGCTCCGGGGGCGACGCCGAAGCTCGCGTTGCGACTTGCCGGCGGCGAGCGGTCGCCGACGCGCGCGCTCGGATCGCTCGACGTGCTGATGCTCGGTGACCGGGAGCTTGCGAGCCTGCGCGGCGGGCTCGAGGGTTTCTTCAATCTCAACTCGCCGGCCGATCTCGAAGCGGCGGAGCGGCGACTCGCGCTGCGGGAGGCGTCGGCATGAAGGTGGTCGAGGGGATCTCAAGCGAAGGCGGCGCGCTCGCGCTCGGCGGCGTGGCGCTGGACCGCGTGCTCCCGGCACTCAGACGGCTGGAGCCGGATGCTTCGGCCTGCTGGGTCTACGATCTCGACCAGGTCGAGGCGCGCGCCGCGCGCTTCAAGGCCGCCTTCTCGCCGCTCGGCGTCCACGTCGGCTACGCGCTCAAGGCGAATGCGCTCCCCGCGGTCCTGCGCCGCGTGCGCGCGGCCGGTCTCGCCGCCGAGGCCGGCTCGCTCGGCGAGTTGCACGCCGCGAGGCGCGAGGGATTCGTCGCCGCGCAGCGCATCCTGAACGGCAACGGCCGGACGCCTCAGGAAGCCGGGTTCGCGGCGCGCGAAGGCGTCCACTCGATCAACGCGGATCACATCGCGGAGCTGGACCTGCTCCAGGCGCACGCGGCACGCGCCGCCACGGTGCTGCGGGTCGCGCTAAGGGTGAACCCCGGCATCGACACGCACGGTCACGCGTACGTCGCGACCGGCCACGACGCGGCCAAGTTCGGCGTGGCGCCGGACGAGGCGCTCGAGGCGTGGGCCGCGCGCGCGCGCTGGCCGGGTCTGCGGCTCGACGGCGTCCACCTGCATGTGGGGTCCCAGCTGCTGGACCCGGGCCCGCTCGAGAAGGCGGCGGAGACCGCGCGCGAGCTGGCGGCCGAGTCCGCGCGCCGCGGCGCGCCGCTCGGGCTCGTGAACCTGGGGGGTGGATTCGGCGTGGACTACTCGGGCGCCGCGGTCGAGTTCCCGCTCGAAGCCTACGCGTCCCGGCTGGCGCGGAAGATGGCGGCGCTCGAGGTCGAGTGGGTGATGGAGCCCGGTCGCTGGCTGGTCGCCCCGACCGGCGTGCTGCTCGCCGAGGTGCTGTGGGTCAAGCGGCGTGGCGGCGCGGGCGGCGTCGGCGCACGCCGGTTCGTCGTGCTTGCCGCCGGGATGAACGACCTCATCCGGCCGGCGCTCTACGGCGCCCACCATCGCATCGTGCCCGTAAGGCCGCGCGCGGGCGCCGCGGAGCCGGCCACCGTGGTGGGGCCGGTGTGCGAGAGCGCCGATGTGT
>JBKJXJ010000144.1:0-8123 GCA_046716125.1 Candidatus Eiseniibacteriota bacterium | reverse complement strand
ACTGTTCGGCGCCGGATGCCGCCTCGGCCGGCGACCACTTCAATCCGACGGCCAGCACTCACGGGGCGCCCGATGCTCCGGCGCGTCACCTCGGGGACCTCGGCAACATCACCGCCGACGCCTCGGGGAACGCCCGCTACGACCGCGTGGACCCGCGCATCAGCCTCGAGGGCGAGCAGTCGGTGATCGGCCGCTCGATCGTCGTGCATGCCGGCGCCGACGACATGACCACCCAGCCGTCCGGCGCGTCCGGCGCGCGGGCCGCGTGCGGTGTGATCAACCGTCCCGGTGGCGCCGGATAGCGCATGGATGACCGCGGCGGGTGGAGCATTTGCGAAGGGGTTTGTAGGGACTACACAGATCGGGGCGCGAGGACGGTCTAATCCGTTGCGACCAGCGGGTCGGTGCTCGTGGCACGGCGCTTGATGGATGGGGTCGCGAGAGCACCGCCGACGGGACTCGTCCGCGCGGGGCCATTGGAGGGTGCCGGGCGGACCATCACGCTCCGTCCGGTTACCTGCTTCCTCCGCACGATGCCGGCAGGGGCGTCCAACCCCTGACGACGCGCCGACGCTGCGAAAAGCCTTCCACTTCCGCCGGTGCCGCAGTGCGCCGCCACTCAGAGCTTGCCGCACGGCCCAGTCGCGGCGCATCCTGAAACGCGCCCTTGGTCCGACCTGCCGGCCACGCCCGCTGTCCTGCGGCCCCCACGCCGCAGCCCACTCTCCCGAGCGATCACGCGGAGTCCCGGGATGCGACTCGCTCTCAAGAACACGCTGTTCCTGTTCACCGCCTACGCCGCGATCCTCTTCGTGCTCGCGGGCGTCGCTGTCTTTCAGCTCATGTCGCTGGAGGCCAACGTCCGCAAGGAGACCGCGCAGATGTTCGCGCGCGAGGTCGCGGGCGCGCTCACCGAGCCGAGCCTCGACCGGTTGCTCGAGGCGGACCGCGAGGCGCGCGAGAACCTCAAGAACCTGATCGGGCAGCTCACGCGGAACTCCCAGGTCGTCACCTCCATCTCGGTGGTGGACCGGACCGGGCGCGTGGTGGCCAGCGACGACCGCAAGACCGGCACGCAGCTGCCCAGGCCGGAACTGATCTTCGGGTCGAGTCCCAACATGCGATTCGTCACCTTCGGCGCCCGGCCGTTCGCGAGCGGCTCGTACGAGCTCATCGTGCCGCTGATCCGCCGTGGCGAACCGGTCGGTTATCTCCGGATCGGCCTCCAGAGCCGGAGCCTGGACGCGATGAACCGCCAGATGTGGGATCGGCTGCTGTTCGCCGCGATCCTCGGGCTGTTGTGCATCACAGGGCTCGGGTTCGCGCTGCACGTCCAGCTCACGCGCCGGGGCAGGACCCTGGCGCGCACCATCGAGGCGGCGATCCGCGGAGAGTCTCCGCGCATCACCCCCGAGCTGAACGAGTTCTCGCAGGCGATCGAGACGGCCGGCCGGGTCGGACTCGAGATCACCCGGGCCCGCGGCCGTGGGGCCGATGAGCGCGGCGGGTTCGTGACGCTCGGCCAGATCCTGAACGTCGGCGTGCTGGTGCTCGGCCCCGGCGGGCGGCTCGAGTTCGCCAGCCTGCGAGCGCGCGAACTGTTCGGCGCCGGAAGCGATGAGGAGCTCGCTCGCGTGCTCGAGGGCATGCGAGCGGCGCTCGAGAAGGGACTCGCGCATCCCGCCACGGTCGGGGGCGAGGCGGCGCGCGTGGACGTGGAACCGACCGGGAGGGTGGACGGGACGCGACTCCGGCTCGAGGTCTATCCGCTCGAGCGCGAGGCGGAGGGTGGCCGACTGGTCCTGATCCGCGACCGCTCGACGATCCGCGCGCTCGAGACCGACTTGAGGCTCGCCAGCCAGCTCAAGGGCCTCGCGCGTCTCTACCTCTCCGTGGTCCACGACATCCGCGCCCCGCTGGCCGCGGTCGTCACGCACCTCGATCTTCTGAGCGGGACGTTCGGCCCGGGCGAGCCCGGGCGCAACGGCGTGGACGATCGTCGCCGGGGCTACCTCGCCGTCGCCGAGCAGGAGCTGCAGCGCCTGCGCCGTTCGCTCGACCACCTGCTCAACCACACGGCGCTGCCACGGGACGATCTCGAGGAGCTCGATCTGCGCGATCAGATCATCGAGCTTGAGCGGCTGCTGCGCCCGCAGTGCGAGCGGCAGAAGGTGGCCTTATCGGTGCGCGTTCCCGGCGGACCGGTGCGTGTGCTGGGCGCGCGCGACGCGCTCAAGCAGGCGCTGGTCAACGTCGGCATCAACGCGCTCGAGGCCATGCCCCGGGGAGGGACGCTGGCCCTGGAGCTGGCCAACGGCGGCGCGAACGCCACCATCACGATCACCGACAGCGGGCCGGGGATCGCGCCGGAGTTGGGGGAGAGGATCTTCACCATGCACTTCACCACCAAGGAGGGTGGCACCGGGATCGGGCTCTACGTGGCCCGCGCGGTGGTCGAGTCCAGCGGCGGAGAGATCCGGGTGAGCTCGCGGCCGGGCCAGGGGGCCACGTTCCGGATCGAGTTGCCTGCTCTATCCCAGGAGGCCTGAACCATGTCGCGTGCATTGGTCGTCGACGACGATCTGAGCTTCATGATGGGTGTGGCCGAGCTGGTGCAGCGGGAGGGGTTCGAGACCACGACCGCCAACAGCCTCGGGGAGGCGCGGACCAGGCTCCAGGTCGATCCGCCCGACGTCGTGCTGGTGGACCTCATGCTGCCCGATGGGCGAGGGATCGAGCTGCTCGCCGACCTCCCGCCCGGAGCGCGCACGGAGTTCATCATCCTCTCCGGGCACGCGACGGTCGAGTCGGTGATCGAAGCGCTGCGTTGCGGCGTGCTCGACTACCTGATCAAGCCGGTGGACATCCCGAGGCTCAAGGCGGTGCTCGCCAACCTGGCGCGCACGACCGACCTCAAGGAGGAGATCGGCGCGCTGCGCCGGCAGCTGCGAGGCTTCGGCCGGTTCGGCCGGCTGATCGGCGCTTCGCCGGCGATGCAGACGGTCTACGACATGATCGCGAAGGTGGCGCCCACCGGCGCCACGGTGATGCTCACCGGCGAGAGCGGCACGGGCAAGGAGGTCGTCGCCCAGACCATCCACGACCTGAGCCGGCGGCGGCGCGGCGTCTTCCTGCCGCTCAACTGCGGCGCCATGCCCGCCGGGCTGATCGAGAGCGAGCTGTTCGGCCACGAGCGGGGCAGCTTCACGGGAGCGACCCAGCTTCGCCGCGGCTACTTCGAGCGGGCCTCCGGGGGCACGCTGTTCCTGGACGAGATCAGCGAGATGCCGATCGAACTTCAAGTCAAGCTGCTGCGCGTGCTCGAGACGGCGTCGGCGAGCAGGATCGGCGGCGATGCTCCGGTGCCGGTGGACGCGCGCGTGATCGCCGCGACCAACCGCTCGCCGGAACAGGCGGTGAGCGATGGGCGGCTGCGCGAGGACCTCCTCTATCGGCTCAACGTGTTCCCGATCGCCCTGCCGCCGCTGCGCGAGCGCGCCGGCGACGTGCCGCATCTGGCCGACCACTTCCTCGAGGAGCTCAATCGGGCCGAGGGCGCGACGAAGCGCTTCGCGGCCGGCGCCCACGCGCGGCTGGAGCGCTATCCGTGGCCCGGCAACGTGCGCGAGCTCGGCAACGTCATCCAGCGCGCGTTCATCCTGGCCGAGGAAGAGCTCGATCCGCAGTTGCCCGCCGGCACCCTGCCTGGCCAGCCAGGCTCGGCCGCGAAGTCCGTGCCGTCCGGGGTGCCGCTGGCCGAGATCGAGCGTCAGGTGATCCTCTCCACGCTGCAACGGACCGGCGGGAACAAGCGAAAGGCGGCCGCGGCGCTGGGGATCGCGCTCAAGACGCTCTACAACCGGCTCAAACAATACCGGCTCGAGGATATCCCGGGCGAGGGAGACGGGGCGGAAGAGGATGCCTCCGAGAGATCGCCGGCGCCCAGTGCATGAATTGCACATCATGCTCGGCGCGTTGTAACCGCGACACGCGACCAGAGGGCCGAACCGCGCGACGCCCGCGCATCCACATGGCATTGCGGCACCGACCGCGACCCGCGCGGCTGGCACAGAACCTGCGGCTCGTCGGGGGCGGTTCGGGCCACGACGCACACGCTCGCGTGGGCGCCCGACCTCACCGCGGGAGAGGACGAACCATGACGGCTGGAGAACGGATGAAGCGCTCGTTCGATGTCATCCATCCCGACGTTCCGCTCGAGCACGCGGCCTCGCGGATGGACCCCACCGGGCGTCGCCCGATCCTGGTCTGTGAGCACGACCGGCTCATCGGGGTGCTCGACGCCGAGGCGCTCCGCGCGGGACGGCGGATGCCCGCGAACGGCGCCCGTCCGCCGCGCGTGCGCGAGGCGGTCGCCCCCGACGTGCTCTACTGCCTCGAGAGCACCGATCTCGATGAGGCCGCGGCGTTGATGCGCGAACACCGGGCGCTCGTGATCCCGGTGCTGAGCGCCGACCGGCGGCTGGTCGGGGTCGTTTCGCTCGAGGATGTGCCGGACAGCGGCGATCCTGTGGCCGACCGCCGCTAGAGGGCTGCTGGAGGCAAGGGCGTCTAACGGGACGCGAGCCGCTCATCCAGAGCGAACACCATCACCGTCCTGGGCTTGAGGACGACCTCGTCGTCATCGCCGCGCCCGCCGATTCGGGCCAGATACCGGGCGCGCGGCGCGCCGACCCCGGGACCTCCAATGAACGCGCCGGTCAACGCGGTGAGCCGCCGGGTCCTGCCGCCGATGGTGAGATCCTGAACCGCCAGCTCGAGCATCGCGCGCCCGCCCGGCCCGGCTTCGCTTGCGGCCGTGACCACGCCACGCACCGCGGCGCCTGCCGGGATCACGCCGCGGGACCCCAGTGCGAGCGGACTGACCACGATCCCGGCCCAGGGGTTGCCGGTCCTGGCACTCGCCGATGACACGATGGATGTGAGCCGCACGGTCAGCGGCATGGCGTCCAGCGCGAGCGGCCGCTCGGCGAGGCCCGAGAGTCCGCCCGAGGACCAGGTTCGCGTGCGCCCGGTTTCCGGGTCCCTGTACGGAGTGCCCAGCAGCAGCGGCAGCGCGACCGCCGCGACCAGCGCCGCGACGAATCCCCCGCGCACCATCCTGACGCTCTTCGGTTCCATCACTTCCATTCGCTCCCTCCCTGGAGCGGCCGTGCCGGACCGACCTGGCCGCAAGACGATGCCGAAGGCATCTTGCGTGCCGGGACAGGTCAAAGGCCCCAATCCCCACGCCGGCACCGATTGAGCCGGGCGTCGGTCGTTTCGCAGCCGATGGACGGGGGGGTCATTTCTGCTCGCCGTGTAGAGATTGCCCGGAGGGCGTTTCGTCCTGGGACGCCCGCCGACGGCTCCGCCGGGGCGAACTCACGATTTCGCCTTCGATTACCGGGAAACAGGCTTCGACGCCCGGGCCGCACCCTCGGGAGATGACCTCGGGAGAGGCCCCCCGTGGCATGGCCACTGCAAATCCCCCCGCCCGGGACCGGGACGGGGTACGTCGCCGCTCCCGCGATCGGGAGGGTCGGATGAAGCGAAAGCTCTTCAGGGCCTGTTTCGCCGGTTTCCTTGGGACGATCGTGGTCACCTGCATGGTGATCTTTGCCTCGCCGACGCTGATCGGCGGCCCGTCGGACATCGCATCCGTGCTGGCGCGGATGCTGGGCGGCACGTGGCTCGCCGGCATGGCGACGCACTTCTTCGTCGGCACGCTGGCGCTGCCCTTCATTTATCTCGCGCTGGTGAACCGACGGCTCCCGGGCGGCCCGGCCGTGCGCGGCGCGGCATGGGGCTTCGCGCTCTGGCTGTTCTCCCAGATGGTCGTCATCCCGCTCGCGGGCGGCGGATTCTTCGGGGCTTCATCCGGAGCGCTGCGCCCGATCGTGGACTCGCTCGTCGGCCATCTCGCCTACGGGCTCGTCCTCGGCGTCTTCGCGGGCGACCCGAACGAGCGCGTCTTCAGCATCCGCCAGGAGACCGTCGCGGAGCCGCCGCTGCGCCGCGCGGCTTAAGGCCCTCGGGCGAGCGGCAGGCGGCCTACTCCGGACCGCTCTTCTGCCGCGCCAGTTGTCGGCGAATGAACTGGTCCAATAACGGGACCGCCAGTGAGTACTTTCCCCAGCGGTTCTTGTAGATGAGCCCGGCGTCCGTAAGCGAAGTCAGCATCTGGCTGACGTGGCTGGAGCTGAACGGTTTCTCCAGGTTCTTGGCCGCCTGTTGGACAGTCTCCTGGACCGTGAACTCTCCGGCGGAGTTTTCGAGGCTCGCGATGACACAAAGCAGATCCCTCTGCCGATCGGTGGCCCGTGCCCACCTCCCTGAGAAGAAGTCCGTGTCGAGTTTTCGGATGATCTCCTTGAACGGCACCGGGGATGGCGGCTCCCCCATCTCGATGTTGACGGTCCAGATGTCGTAGCACTCCCGACAGACGTACTGGATGAAATACGGGTAACCGGCCGTCATCTCCACGATGGCATCAACCGATGCGTCGGCGAAGGCGATCGGACACCGTGTCTTCCTGATCGGCTCGCGAATCGCCTGCTCGGTCGCTCTTCTGTCGAGTGCGCTCAGGCTGACCACGTGGAACATGCGTTCGGCGTAGGTGCGAGCTTCGACCAACTTCGGGAACAGGGTAGGGAGGCCGGTCAGCGCCAGCATGAAAGGCACACCCTTGCGCTGGATGGACTGGAAGACATCCAGGAGCAGGGACAGCGGGTACTCTTCTTTCCCAGCGTGATCGGCCAGGTTCTGCGCCTCGTCGTACGCGAAAACGACGCCGTGCCTGCCGGATTTCTGAAGATGTGTCCAGACCGTTTCCAACACCTGTTTGAGCTTGTCGGCGGTCAGCCCGGGCGTGTTCTTGTAGATGTCAGCGAGGGCAGCGAAGTCGAGGTTGTGCTCGAACGTGTCCACCTGCGGCCTTCCTATTCCAAGCCGGGCCCTCTCCTCAGCCCGGACGACGATCCCTGAGGTCACGACGGAGAGGTCCGTCAGCAGACGAACCGCCAGGTTCTGCTCGGTGACGCTGGTCGACTCCGACAGATCGGTTCCCACCCAAAGCCAGCCACCGGCGAGGGCCAGCGGTTTGAATGTCTCCAGAAGGACGGTCTTGCCGACTCCCCTTAGGCCCGTGAGGACGAGGTTTTCCAGAATGGTGTGCTGTCCGAGGAGTCGTTGAAACTCCAGAATCTCCGGTTCTCGGCCTGCGAGATAGGGGGGCATGTGCCCGGCGCCCGGGCGGTAAGGATTGGCCATCCTGGTTGCGGGCATTGCGCCTCCGCGAGGGCGTGATGGGTCTAACGTCGTCCGCTCTCGGCCGATGCGGAAGTAGTCGTATGGATAAATGTACTTATCTGGCTAAAATAAGTCAATGGGATAACTAGAACTAACAACGACTTCCAGTGGCAAGGCCCGAAGGACCGTAAACCTCACGGCAGATGGAACATCCGTGACTTGCTACACCACTCCGGCGGGGACCCCGGCGTGATCCATCTCTTCGATCCAGACGCGGAGCAGCTCAGCGGCTGCGAGGACCGAGGCGGGGGCGGGCGTCGTCGCCGGCGCGGTCGCCGTTCGCTTCGCTGCCGCGTCGCCTCTCCGGGGTGCTGAGATCGACTCGGGGATGTGGATGGCACTGCGCTCATCGAGTCGGGCGCGCAGCTCCTCGAGCCAGCCGTGCGCGCGGGCCTGGGCTTCGGCGCTGCGCTGATGGACGCGCAGGTGGGCGGTGATGAAGGGGCCAAGCCAGGCCGGTGAGGCGGTCACGGCGCCACCGGCGTGGCGCAGGCCGGTCGGGGTGAAGAGTTCGCGTTCGATCGTCGCCAGCAGGCGCGCCGCGTGTTCGGCCGGGAGCAGTGATGGCGAGAGGCTGACGGCCAAAAGCTGGGAAGGCGAGAGCCCGCGCTTGGGGCCCGCCGGCGTGAGCGCTTCGTAGAGTCAACCCCGCTTTTCGTCCCAGAGTGTCTCGACGACACGGCTTTGATGCTCTCGTGCCCACGCCAGGTAGAAGGCACTGCTCTCCTTGCTGCCGGCGAGGCGCGCGAGCTGCGCGGTCGCGACCAGGGCGTGGAACCAGAGCGCGTTGACGTCCGCGCGACATGCGGCCGCAT